>CAKTXH010000116.1 GCA_934630975.1 uncultured Clostridia bacterium
CATCGTCAGCACATGAAGTACATGGAGTATGGCCGCTATGTTGACCTGCCGCACGAGCGTGCGCTGCCGGTTTCCCTGATCTTTGACGAGAAGACCCGCGAGGCCGGTTCCATCGGCAGCCAGTGGCTGAGCTGGCCGACGACCACCGAAGGCTACACCTGGTCCAACGACAACCTGGCCGAGATCGAAAAAGGCTGGATCATCAAGGCTGACACCATCGAAGAACTGGCTGAGAAGATCGACCGCGACCCGGCCGAGCTGAAGGCCACCATCGACGCTTGGAACGCCGCCTGCGACGCGGGTGTTGACGCCGAGTTCGGCCGCAATCCGGAGAAGATGGCGAAGATCGACACCGCTCCGTACTACGCTGTTTCCATCACCCCGACCCTCGTTGCCACCACCGGCGGCGCGAAGCGCGACACGGCCGGCCGCGTCCTCAACTGGAACGACGAGCCGATCGCGGGCCTCTACGAGGCTGGCGAGCTGGGCAGCTACGTGGCGAACCTCTACCAGAACGGCGTGTTCCTCTCCGAGGCCATGCTCTCCGGCCGCACCGCCGCGCAGACCGCGTTCGGCGCTGTGAGCGAGTTCGAGACCGTGACCAAGAGCGAGAACAACGGCCCGGCTTGGGCTGACGCTGCCGACGGCGTGTACACCGCGACCGTGGACGGCCTGCACGACAAGATCGAGGTCTCCATCACTGTTGCGGGCGGCAAGCTCGAGAACATCGAGATCACCGGCGGCCGTGAGAGCATGCTCATCACCGACGAGCAGCTCGCCGAGTACGTTGGCGCGATCATCGCCAGCCAGAGCGCTGACGTGGATATCGTCTCCGGCGCGACGGTTGACTGCCAGGCGATCGGCACGGCCATCGGCCAGGCGTTTGCCAAGTAAGATCACCTGAATGGGTATAAGGAATCCCCGGCGGAAACGCCGGGGATTCTTTAGACTGTAGACAAAAAGCTATTCTTCCCCCGAAGGGGGGAGAATAGCCCTTTCCGCAAATGAAAGAATAGCTGAGTTTCTTGATTTTGCTATTCAAGCCAAGTTTGCTTATGTCAACAAGCTGAGGAATCCCCGGCGGAAACGCCGGGGATTCCTTTTGTCGCTATGCAGACTTTGACGGGGGAAGCGGGTTACGCGCGGACGTTTTGAACGGGGGTGTGGCGGATGGGCTTCCACTCGACATGCACCAGCAGCGCGGTGAGCGTGATGGGAATATAGGAGAACATGAACAGCGGGAAGAAGGGCAGATACATCACCTTTTTCAGCGGGGAGACGGGAATGCGCCGCCACTCGGCGAGAACGGTGAGCAGGCCGTAAGCGAACATCACACCATAGCTCCACGTCAGCATATCCAACAGGGAACGGGCGACGTAGCGGATCATGAAACGGGCGAGGAACGACGGCAGGGAGAGCATCGTCACGCAGCAGAAGAGATTGATGAAGACGGTGGCGATGGTCAGCAGCGTACAGGGCGCGACGGTCATCAGCATATCATAGCAGGAGAAGCGAATCGGCCCGCGCAGACAGCCGCGCAGAAGCGGCACTCCGCAATGGGCGTTGACCTGATAAAACCCCTTGGCCCAGCGCATGCGCTGCCGCCATGACTGGGCGAAGGTGACGGGCTGCTCGTCGTAGAGAATCGCGTCGTCGCAATAGCCGATGCGCCAGCCCTTCGCCGCGCAGACGGTGGAGAACTGGATGTCTTCGGTGAGCAGATGATACGGCCAGCCGCCGTTTTCTTCGATGATTTTGGAGGAGACCAGGAAGCCCGTGCCGGAGATGGCGCAGTTGGTATGCAGCTTCATGCGGGGATAGTTGAGGAAGCGCGCCTCGCGCAGAAACCAGATGGAATATCCGGCGGAAACCCAGCTCGAAGCGAAATTCTTGGAATTTCGATAGCTGGTGAGCACGTCATACCCCTGCGCGAAGGTTCGATCCATCGCGGAGACGAAATGCGAATCGACGATGTTATCCGCGTCGAAGACGAGGAACGCGTCGTAATCGGAGAGGGGACGGCGGGAGCGGATCTGGCTGAACAGCTCGTTGAGCGCGTAGCCTTTGCCGACCTGATAGGGGTTGAAACGCTCAAACGCGATGGCGCCGGCCTGACGCGCGACGCGGGCGGTGGCATCCGTGCTGTTGTCGGCCAGGACGTAGATATCCAGCAGCTCGGCCGGGTAATCCTGCGCGCGGAGGCTGGAAATGAGTTCGCCGATGACGCTTTCCTCGTTGCGGGCGCAGATCAGCGCGGCGTAGCGGCGGCTCGGTTTGACGGGCGTTTGCCGCGCGGCTTTCTTTCTGTCGCAGCGGCAGAACACAAGACCATAAAGCGTATAGAAAACCTGATACAGATAGGCTAAAAAGAGCAGCGTGCCGACGATGGCATTGACCTGATCCAAAAAGCGAAGCATAAGCGGATTCCTTTCGTAAAGGTTTGTTTATGTTTTTACAAACTACACGTTTTGAATATAAATGTCAAGAACCGGAGAGAAATGCGACGCAATTTCGTCCGCTGTTACGCCGAACGACGAATATAAATGGCGAAAAGCGACAACAAAGGGCGCGGCAAAAACCGCGCCCTTTGTTGTCTTTTGTAAAAAATGATTACTTGCTGTTCGCCGGGATGGAAGAACGATCCTTATCGTCGAAGATGAGCACCTTAACCTTCTTGTTGCTGTCGGTCAAATCCCAAATCCATTCGGCGTTGATGCCGCCGTCGGAGGATTCGTCGTGCGCGATGCAGATATTGCCGCGGGAAGCCTTCTGCCCCAGCTTATCCGCCATCAGGGAGTAATCCTTGCCGTTCTTCTTGGTGGTCGGGATTTCGCAGAGGTGGTAGTTGCCGCTGATGCGGACGGTGTACTTGCTGTAACCGCCGGAATTCTCAATCGTGCCGCGGCGGGTGACGGTGATAAACTCGCCCGCGGGCGTTTCGCGATGCAGGTATTTGACGGTGGGCAGGCCGGTGGAGACCGCGCAGGAGCCGATGCGCTCGCCGTTCTTATAGACGGTCAGGGTCTGTGTCGCCTTGTCGATCACGATGCCATACATATTGCTGGGCTCGACGGTGCGCAGTTTGTTGGTGCGGATATAACCGCGGACGAACGAGCCGTCCTCATTGCGGTAGGCTTCCACGACGGACCAGCCGTCATCCAGATCCTCGATGAGGTTCAGGCCCTGACTCAGGCCGGACACAGAACCGATCTTCTTGCCGTTGTCGGTGGCGTTGTAGATGTAGGCGGATTCGGATTCGCCGACGTTCACGCTGACCATCGTGCGGGTGAGCGCCGCCCAGATTTCTTCATCGCTCGAATCGGCGGTCAGCGCCCAATAGCCTGCGTCGGCCTGATCGACGGTATCGCTCACGCCCACGCCGATTTCATAGCCCTGCTCGCCGAGCTTCGTCTTGTCGGAGGCGACATATTCCAGCGTGTCCGCCGCTTTGGCGGAGGAGGAAGTCTTGCCGGAAGAGGACGAAGCGGTCGAAGAGGAGGAAGCGCCGGTCGAGGCGGCGTCCGTTGACGCGGAAGCGTCGTCCGCATCGTCGTCATCCGCGGAAGCATCTACCTGCTGCGCGATGGGCACGCCGATGGTCAACTGGCCGCTGACGCTGCCGGAGGATGCGCCAAACTGGTCGATCAGCTCGCCGCTGAGCGTATACGTGCCGACGTCGAGCGGCGCGCCGTCTTCATCAGCGGCGACAAAATCAAACATGTTGCTGGAGGTATGCACCTCTTCGCGATCCAGAAGCGTGATGGAGCCGGAAGGGCCGATGAGCGTCAGGGTCAGAAAACCCGGCACATCGGTCGCGACGGTCAACTGGGAATGAGCGCCGCCCGGCACTTCGTCGGTGGGCAGGGTGAGCTGCATTTTAGCGGCCGCCAGCGCGCCGGAAGCGCCGCTTAACAGAAACGCGGAAACGAGAAACGCCGATAAAGGCTTTTTGGATTTCATGACGGGGGCTCCTTTCAATAAAGAACATGTCGCAGAGGATAATACATCCATTTTTCTCCTCTTATCATACTGCAAAACAGGTATAAACGCAAGGGAAAAGCTGGTTTTTGGTTGTTTGGCGGCGAAGGGCGTGATACAATGGGACGCAGAACGAACGGAGGAGGCGCACGGCATGGAGGCGAGCTTGGAAAACGTGACGGCGGCGCTTGGCACGCTGCGCGTCGGCGCGGCGGATTCCGAAGAGCGGCTGCACGAACAGGCCGCCGAGGCGTTTGCCCGTGCAGGGTTGGCGGCGGCGCACGAGGTTCGGCTCGCGCCGCGATGCCGGATTGATTTCATGGTCGGCGGCATCGGCGTGGAAATCAAAAAGAAAAGGCCGCAGCGTGCGCCGCTGGCCGCGCAGCTGGCGCGATACGCCGCCTGCCCGCAGGTGGAGCGGCTGATTGTGCTCGCGCCGCGCGGCGTCGATTTGCCCAAAAGCATCGGCGGGAAGCCGGTGACGATGATGAGCCTTGAAAAACTTTGGGGGATTATGCTTCCATGACGATGGAGACGACGGAAGAAAGCAAGCTGCCCGGTTATCTGCTGGATGCGCCGCAGAACGGCCACCTTTACGGAACGCTATCCTATAACAGGCGGAGCAAATGCTGGACGATCAAGGGCGAACCCTGCGTGACGGAGATGGCGGCGCGGCTGTTTCCCGGCAGTCAGCGGCGGCGGGGCGAGGCGCGCTTCACGGCGAACCGGCGGATTATCGGCGACGTGAACTGGCTGATGCTGCGCTATCCGCTGGAAATCGCGCCGAGGGATCGCGCGCTATGGGAAAACGCGCTGGCGCAGGCGCGGGAACATGCGATTCTGCGCGCGCAGGCCGAAAAACTGCCGCGCAGGAGCACGCCGCCGGATGGAACGTTCGAGGGCGAACTGCGGGAATTCCAGAAGGAGGGGCTTTCCTTCATGCTGGCGAACCCGAGGACGCTGCTGGCGGATGAAATGGGTTTGGGCAAGACGGTGCAGGCGCTGGCCTGTCTGGCGGCGACGGGAGAGTTTCCGGCGCTGATCGTCGTGCCGCCGCACCTTCTGCGCAACTGGCAGGCCGAGGCAGCGCGCTTTCTGCGCATCGACGGGAAGCCGCCGCGCGTCTGCGTGCTCACGGGGCTGAAACCGTATCAGCCCCCGGAGGCGGACGTCTACATCATCCACTATCTGCTGCTGCGCGGCTGGAAGCAGGCGCTGCCGCAGATGGGTTTCCGCGCGGTGATCTTCGATGAAATTCAGGAACTCCGCCACGGCGGCACGGAAAAGTATTCGGCGGCGAGCCTGCTGGCGGAGGGATGCGAACGGGTCATCGGCCTTTCCGGCACGCCGATCTATAATAAAGGGTCGGAAATCTGGAACGTGGTCAACATCCTCGATTTCCACTGCCTCGGCGATTGGGAGAGCTTCACGCGCGCGTGGTGCGACGGATATGGCAATCATCTGGTGCGCGACCCGGCGCTGCTGGGCGACCATCTGCGGCGGGAAGGGCTGATTCTGCGCCGAACCAAGCGGGAAGTGCTGACCGAACTGCCACCCAAACGGCGGCTGGTGCAGGAGATCGACGCGGATGATCGGGTGTATCGGGAGCTGATGCGCCCGGTGATCGAGATGCTCGGCAGCCTGCGCGCGCTGCACCCGGAGGCCAAGGAACGCGCCATGCTGGAGGAGCAGGTCGGCCGGGGCGAACGGCAGGCCACGGGCGTGGCAAAAGCGCCGTTTGTCGCGGCGTTTGTGCGCGCGCTGATGGATAACGGCGAAAAGGTGCTGCTGTTTGCGCATCATCATGCGGTGATGGACGTTTATAAAAAGGAACTGGCGAGCTATCACCCGGCGTTTATCACGGGGCGGGAGACGACGCGGCAGAAGGATGAGGCTGTGGTGCGGTTTATGGAGGAGAAGACGAATCTCTGCGTGATCTCCCTGCGCGCCGCTTCGGGGCTGAACCTGCAAAGGGCGAGCTGCGTGGTGTTCGGTGAGCTGGATTGGTCGCCCGCCGTGCACAGTCAGGCCGAGGATCGCGCGCACCGCATGGGGCAAAAGGATTCGATTCTGTGCTATTATCTCGTTGCGCCGCAGGGCTCGGATCGGGACATGCAGGATGCGCTGGGTCTGAAAGTGAGCCAGTTTGTCGCGCTGATGGGGGATAAGACGCCGGAACTGAGCAGTGTGCAGGATGCGCAGAGCGCCGCAAAGGCACACATTGAAAAGATGCTGAAACAATATGACGCGGCGCAAACAAATGATAAGGTCTGAAAACTTTCCGGGCGGTTCAAAAATGGAGTTTTTTCAGGAATAGCTTGAAAAAATGACGCTTTGGAAAGAACGAAATGCGAATTTCAGACAGAAAGTTTCAAAAAGCGTCGAAAAAAGTTTAAAAAAGGTATTGACACGGAGCTGAAACTGCGATATAA
>CAKTXH010000117.1 GCA_934630975.1 uncultured Clostridia bacterium
GAAACCCTCTCCGGCGGCGGCGCTTCCATCCGCGTCATCCCGACGTCAACGGGCTATCGAATCGATGTGACGGGCGGCAGCGAGAAGTGCGTGTATATCGTGGCGCTCTCCGTCCCCCATCCCACCGAACCGCGCAACGGCAACATCGCCTCCGTGCGCGTGGCTTTCCAAATGACGGGCAAGCCCATCCCCAAGCCGACGCACACGCTGACCGCTGTGGACGGCTTTGGCAACGTCCTTTTCACCCAGACCAACGAGGAAGGCGCGGCGCTGCGTCTGTCCGCCCCGACCCTCGACGGCTACACCTTTACGGGGTGGACTTTCGCCACGGCGGGCGGCACGGACCTCGGTCAGCTCGCCATTATGCCTGCCTGCGACGTGACGGCCACCGCCCAATGGACGCCAATCGTCACGCCAGAACCGGTCTATACCCTCTATATGGATTCTGGCTATGAAGGGGGAACCCTTCGCAGGCGGCGGCTCAAGGCAGGCGCGCGCATCGCGGCTCTGCCAAGGCTGACGCGCGACGGCTACGATTTCCTCGGCTGGACCTATGACGGCGGCCGTGTGCCGCGCTATATGCCAAGCGGCAATATCACGCTGACGGCTCAGTGGGCGCGCAGCGCCGCAACGCCGACGCCTACTCCGACCCCTACGCCCACTCCGACGCCCACGCCTACTCCGACTCCCACGCCTACCCCGACTCCTACTCCCACGCCTACTCCTACTCCGACTCCTACCCCGACTCCCACCCCGACTCCCACGCCTACGCCTAAGCCGACGGCAACGCCTACTCCTAAGCCAACGGCAACGCCTACGCCTAAGCCAACGGCAACGCCTACGCCTAAGCCGACGGCAACGCCTACGCCTAAGCCAACGGCAACGCCCACGCCTAAGCCGACGGCAACGCCTACTCCTAAGCCGACGGCAACGCCTACTCCTACTCCTACTCCCGCAAAGCATACCGTCACGTTCAAGATTTTGGGCAAGACCCATCAGACGGTTGAAATAGCCGAAGGCGAAACCATTCATCTGATCGACGCGCCGAAGGTTTACGGCTATACGTTCGTCGAGTGGCAGCAGGACGGGCGCACACCCGATACCGTCATGGGCAAGAACGACATCACGATCGAAGCCAAACTCAATGAATGTGATCGCTTTACTGTGACCTATAAGCTCGCCAACGACACCTTCGCAGATGCGCTCAAAGAGTATTATGGTTTTACAAATAACTCCGTCGAATCGCTTTATGAAGGCGATTTCATCCTGCTTCCGTCCTTCTCCGGCATCGTCTATCTGGATGGCGCGCCTCACCGCTTTAACGGCTGGTTTATCGAAGGCAGTAACAGCGCCGTGCCGCAGACCATGCCCAGCCATAACTTGACGCTCGTTGCCCGCTTCGAACTGGTGGACGATACGCCGTCCTTCGCAGAACGGCATATCGTCACCTATCACAGCGCTTTGAGCACTGCGCCAGACCAAACCGAAGTCGCGGAAAAACAGTTTATCCCGCGCCCCGATCTGGGCTGGCACGACGACAACCTGTTCGTCGGCTGGTATGAGGACAGCGATTATCAAACGCCCGCGCGTACCACGATGGGCAACGCCGATCTGACTCTTTACGCGCGCTGGATTAACGTAACCAAGCCCTCCCCGGCGGAAGTGCGGATTCTGCGCGCGATGGGTTATGCGTTCCCGGCTATCGCCGTCGAAACGCCCGCGCCCACGCCGACGCATACGCCTGTTCCCACGCCTGAACCTACAACCGAACCCACGACCGAGCCTACTTCCGAACCCACGATCGAACCTACTTCCGAACCTACTTCCGAACCTACTTCCGAACCCACGACCGAGCCTTCTTCCGAACCCACGACCGAACCTTCTTCCGAACCCACGACCGAACCTTCTTCCGAACCCACGACCGAGCCTTCTTCCGAACCCACGACCGAACCTACTTCCGAACCCACGACCGAACCCACGACCGAGCCTACTTCCGAACCCGCCGCCGAACCTTCGCTCGAACCTTCGCCCGAATTCACGCCTGTTCCGGTGGAAGCGCCCGACGACGGCCTGAACGACGAGCCGGAATTCCCGGCCGAAAACGCGTAACGCAGGAGGTCATCATGAAGAAAATCTTATTCGCTGTTCTCGCTCTCCTGCTGGCGCTGCCCATGGCCGCAGTCGCCGACGATGCGCTGACGCTCAGCGGCGCGGCGCTCAATCAGGCGCAGATCATCCGTGCGGAGGACAGCGTCAGCATCACCGAAATCATCACCGATGCGGACGAAACCTATGTCACCGTGCTCACCCACCGCGTCAACGACCGGCAGGAGGAGGTTTTTACCCTGCTGGATGAAGACGGCACGATCACGCAGCTTTTGCCCGATTACGGCCTCCGCCTCGCTTCGGACAGCGTGAACCCCGAAACGCTCGTCTTCATATCGGGCGTTCTGGCGGAAACGCGCGAGAATCTCCGCCAGCAGCTCGCCCTGTTTGACGACGAGGAGAGCTATCTCTTCGCCGCCCAGCCGGATGGCACACTGACCGCCGTGATGAGCTACACCATCGACGGCGAAACGCTGACCGAAACCTATACCGTCGCCGCCGATACGCTCGCGCTGACGGAGTACGCCGCCGCAGCGGCCGACGCTGACGGCCATGTAATCGAAACGGATCAGGTGCAGGTTCTGCGCGGCGAAAGCGATTCGTTTGACTTGCTCTTCGCAGACGCAGACGACGGCGAAACCTTCCCGCTGACGCTCGTTTCCAATACGGGCGCACAGATAACTGTCCTGATTCCGCTCAACCTCGCCGCAGTCTTTTCCGACGGTCTGGACGATATTCTGATGTTTGAGGATGCGGCGATGACCGTTCCCGTCAGCCGCTTTGAGCCGTGGACGCATGAGGCCGCCGAAGGCTTCACGCTGTACGAAGGCACGGAAGAATGACCTGATCAGCCCTTTGCCGCCGCTCGTCCCGGCGGCATTTTTTCCGCTTTTCTTCGGGAAAAATTGACATTCTCCCCGTCATCGTGTACAATGAACCCATGCTGATAAAGCCTGTCCTTCATGGGCAGAATAGCCTTAACCATCAGCCAAGGAGGCAATCAAATGGGCGCTTCACGCAATCAGGAATCCACGCGTCAGGAAAAAGACGGCGTTGTTTATTATGACCGCGGCATTTTGACCGGCAAGGATGGCCGCCGCTATCAGCGCTACGCCATTCACACGCACTTCGTTCAGCCGGGCGAGGATCAGGCCGAGCTTGTCCGCCGCTATGTGCTGCCGCTGTACCAGCCGGGCGACTGTCTGTCCTTCACCGCGAAGGTGATGGGCATGTGCACCAACAACGTGCGCACGCTGGAGGACACGCACCCCGGCTTCTGGGCCAAAACGCTCGCGCCGTTCGCCGGGCATAATTCCACCGGCATCGGCATGCATCAGCCCTACAAGATGCAGCTGGTCATCGAAATCTGCGGCCTGCCGCGCGTGCTGCTGGCGGCGGCGGTTTCCGCGGTCACGCGCCCGTTCGGCATCCGCGGCCTGTTTTACAAGATCTGCGGCCACGGCGTGGCGGGCATCGACGGCTTCTACCCGGATTCTTCCTTCGAGGTCTATCACACGATGGGCGTGATCAACCCGGAGCACCCGGTCGAGCTTTGCGACGCGCTGGAGGCCGCGACCGGCGTGCCGACCGTCGTGATGGACGCGAACGACTTTGACCAGAACCAGCTCGGCAAGGGAACGCATTTCCCGCTGACCGACGAGCAGATTCAGGATGCGATGGCGGATAATCCCTCCGGCCAGGGCGACGAGCTGACCCCGTTCATCCTCATCCGTCCGCTCAAAGATTAAGTTTTTCCCCGACGTTTTCCTCTTGCGGGAAAACGTCTTTTTTCTGTCTGCAAAGGAGAAATTTCCTATGTCCATCGCCGCTCAGGTCGTCATTCTCTTTCTGGTTGTGCTCGTCGGCATGCTTTGCCGCCGCCTGCGCTATTTCACGGATGAAACCATCCGCGGGGTGACGCAGCTGGTCGTCAACATCACCCTGCCCGTGCTGACCGTCTATAACATGCAGCGCCCGTTCGACATGCATGTGCTGATCAACTTCCTGCTGACGCTGCTTCTTTCGCTCGCCGCCATTCTCGCGTCGATTGGGGGCGCGTTCTTCCTCTTCCGCAATCGCCCGCACGACAAGCGCGCGGTGCTGATGAACATGCAGGGCTTTTCCAACTGCGGCTTCATGGGCTACCCGATCATTCTGGCCGTCAACCCGGATTGGATGATTTACGCCGTCGCCTACAACATCGCGTATCTCCTCGTCTCGTGGACGGTGGGCGTGAGCCTGTTTCAGGGGCGGCAGAACATCAGCCTCAAGCGCGTGCTGCTCAACCCGAACGTCGTCGCCTCGTTCCTCGGTTTCGGTGTTTTCTGCCTGAACATCACGCTGCCTTCCCTCCTTTCGCAAACCATGTCGCTCGTCGGCGGGCTGACCACGCCGCTGTCCATGCTGCTCATCGGCACACGCATCTGCGGCGTCCGCCTGAGCGATCTGCGCGACCGGGATTATCACATCACCGCCGCGCTTCGCCTTGTCGCGCTGCCGCTCATCGTTTATCTTCTTCTCCGCCCGCTGCCTCTGGATCACGCGGTGCGGAGCACGATCTATCTGCTCACGGCCATGCCCTGCGGCACGCTGACCGCCATGCAGGCCGAGCTTTACGGCGGCGATACTCATTTTGCCGCCCGTGCCATCGCCTATTCCACGCTGCTTTCTCTTCTCACCGTGCCGGTGATGAGTCTGCTGCTGTAAACGCCTTGAGTCACGGCTTCGTCGTGCCAGCTTCTTCAAAGAGGGAGCCTTTTCAATCTCTTTCCCGTAGAATTCCGCATATCAAATAACGCCCATCCTTTCGGATGGGCGTTATTTGCCATTGTACTTATAGGAGTTGCAGTACTGGTGAATTTATTGGGCGGCCTTCTTTTTCTTCATGCTCATGACAACCGGGCTGACCAGCATCACGATGCAGACGATAATGAGCACGAAGGCAATCGGATGGAGCGTCGGGTTGAACATCTGGAAGACGTTCGCGCGCGCCATCAGGTAGCCGCGGGAGAAGTTCTGCTCGCACATGCTGCCCAGAACCAGACCCAGCACGATAGCCGCACTGTTGAGGTGGCAGGCACGAACGACAAGGCCGAGGATGCCGGAGAGCACCATGATCTGTACGCTGGTCGCGGACATCTGGTCGCCGTAGGTGCCGATGAGGGCGAGCATCATGATGATCGGGCCGAGATAGGAATACGGAATAGCCAGAATCTGCGCGAACACCTTCGCAATCGCCATCGCGACGATCACCATCAGGATGTTCGTGACGATCATGGACATGAAGGTCGCGGAGAGGTAAGTCGGCTGGTTCGTCAGCAGCAGCGGGCCAAGCTGAACGCCCTTGAGCGTCAGCGCGGACATCATAACCGCAGCCGCGTTGCCGCCCGGGATACCGAGGGAGAGCAGCGGAACCATCGCGCCGCCGGTCGCGGCGTTGTTCGCCGTTTCAGAAGCCGCGATACCGTCGATAATGCCGGTGCCGAACTTCTCCGGGTATTTGGAAATCTTCGTCTCCATCGTGTAGCACATGAAGGAAGCGATGGTCGCGCCAGCGCCCGGCAGGATGCCGACGATGGTGCCCACCACCGAGCAGCGCAGCATCGTCCACTTGATCGACCAGATTTCCTTGAAGGAGGGCATCTTTGTGCTGACCTTGCCGCCGGAAATGCCATCCTCGGCGGAGATGCGCTTCTTCTTCGGGTCGGTCTGCTTGAAGACCTCGGTGACCGCGAACAGACCGATCAGCACCGGGATCATGTCGATACCGGCCAGCAGGTTGCGGCTGCCGAAGGTCAGGCGCTGCACCGCGTACATTTTATCCTGACCGACGCAGGCCAGCAGCAGGCCCAGCAGGCCGGAGATGATGCAGGTCAGCACGTGGTCGCTGTCCAGACACGTCAGGATGGACAGGCCCATGAAGGTCACGGCGAACAGGTCGCTCGGGCCAAACTGAAGGGCAGCCTTTGTCAGCGGCTGAGACAGCAGGAACATCGCAATCGCGGAGAACAAACCGCCGATTGCGGAAGCGAAGAGCGCCACGCCCAGCGCCTTGCCCGCTTCGCCGCGCTGCGCCATCGGATAACCGTCAAACGTCGTCGGCGCGGAGGAAGGCACGCCCGGAATCTTGAACAGAATCGCGGTGATCGAGCCGCCCGTGATGGAGGAGCAATAGATCGCGACGAGGAAAACAATCGCCGGAATCGGCTCCATCGTGTAGGTGAAGGTCAGGCCGAGGGCAACCGCCATCGTGGCGGAAACGCCCGGCAG
>CAKTXH010000118.1 GCA_934630975.1 uncultured Clostridia bacterium
CTGCTGATAGAAGCTGAGCACCGCGTCTTCCGGCAGGTCGCCGATGTGCTCGACCTTATACTTCTCGCCGCGCTCCTCCATGAGCTTGACAGCCTCTTCGCGGCTGAGCACAAACGGCTTGATCGGCAGGTTCTCCTTGACGATCTTCGCCATCTCCGCCTCAATCGCGGGCAAATCTTCGTCGGAGAGCTTCTTGTCGCCCAGATCGACGTCATAATAGAAGCCCTTCTCGGTCGCCGGGCCGTAGGCGAAATGCGCGTCCGGGTATAGGCGCTTCACTGCCTGCGCGAGAATGTGCGCCGCCGTATGGCGGATGACGTGCAGCTCCTCGTCCTCCGGGCACTCGGCAACGTGGCCGTCGTTGTAAATAACCTTCATGATGATCTTCTCCTCTTCTTTGAAATTGGGAGCGATTGGGACGAATCAAAAAACGCCCGTCCCTCGCGTTTGGCTGAGGGACGAGCGATAACAATCTAGCCCGTGGTTCCACCCTGATTGGTTCTCTTTGGCGCTGTATCGCGCGCCGCGCGGCTTAATCAAAAGGTGGTTTTCGCCCCGCGCTCCGCCGACGCGCTTCCAGCCGACGGCGCGTCTCTCTTGAGGCTCTGCGATGGGGGGTACTCTTCTTTCTCATCTCAAGTGAGCACAGTATAAACCACACGGCGGGAAAAGTCAAGACGGAAATTGATTATTCCTGCTTACTCAGCTGTGTATGGTACAACGCGGCATACGCGCCGCCCGCCTTGAGCAGGCTTTCGTGTGTGCCCTGCTCGACGATCTTGCCGTGGTCGATGACCAGAATCACGTCGGCCTGGCGGATCGTCGAAAGCCGGTGCGCGATGACGAACGAGGTCGTGCCCTGCATCAGCGTGTGCGTCGCCTTCTGAATCAGCATTTCGGTTTCCGTGTCCACGGAGCTGGTCGCCTCGTCGAGCACGAAAATCTTCGGCTTGGCGATGACCGCGCGGGCAAAGGAAATGAGCTGCTTTTCGCCGGTGGAGAGCTTGTCGCCGCACTCGCCGACGTCGGTATCATAGCCCTGTTCGAGCTTCGCCGCGACGCGATCCGCGCTGACGGCCTTTGCCGCCGCGTAGACCTCTTCGTCCGTCGCGTCCGGCCTGCCGTAGCGGATATTCTCGCGAATCGTGCCGGAGAACAGGTGCGGCGACTGGAGCACGTAGCCGACGTGGCTGTGCAGCCAGAGCTGGCTGCGCTCGCGCGCGTCGCGCCCGTCGATGAGCACCCGGCCGCCCGTCGGCTCGAAGAAGCGGCAGACGAGGTTGACCAGCGTGCTCTTGCCCGCGCCCGTTTCGCCGACGATGGCGACCGTGCTGCCTGCGGGCACATGCAGCGAAAAGTGCGTCAGCACCTCCTCGCCGCCGTCCGGGTAGGTGAAGGATACGTCGTCAAAGTCGATCTCGCCGCGCATCTCTTCCCAGTTTTCCCGCTTGGGGTTGAAGCAGTCGCCATACTTCGCCTCAACCTCGGGGCTGTCCTGCACGGTCGGCTTCTCGTCGATCAGATCCGCCACGCGTTCCACATTCGCCTGAAGCGAAATCAGCTGGGAAATGCGCGCCGCCTGCTGGCGGAAGGTCTGGAACAGGCTCAGCGCGTAGGTCATAAACGCGCTCAGCACGCCGAGGCTTAACCTGCCGCTCAGAACCATGTTGCCGCCGCGCAGCAGCGTTGCGCTGGCCGCCAGCGTTCCGCAAAGCACAATCAGCGGCACGTAAATCGCGCGCATGCGTCCGTGGAGGATGCCCGCTTTCGCCGCCCGCGCGGTCGTCTGCTCGAATTCATCGGTCAGGCGGCCTTCCAGCGCCAGCGTTTTGCTGGTCTTCGCGCCCATGATGCCTTCGTTGTAGCTGCTGGTGATCTTGGAGTGCTGCGCGCGCACCTCGCGGTTTAGCGCAATCAGCTTCTTCTGGAAATACACCGTCAGCGCGGTGACAATCGGCGCAATGACGATGATCGTCATCGCCAAACTCGGCGAGAGCGAAAGCATCACGCCCAGCACACCGAAAATGTACATGAAGCCCCAGAGGATATCCGGAAAAACCCACGCGATGCAGGTGGCGATGCGGTCGGTGTCGCTCATCACGCGCGAAAGCGTGTGCCCCGCGCTGGTCACGTTGTAATAATCGAGGCTCAGCTTTTGCAAATTGACGAAGCAGGCCTCCTTCATGTCGCGCCCGGACAGCATTTCAAGCCCCATGCAGGCCTTGAAATACACCAGCAGCATCGCGATTTCAAACAGGCATACGCCGATGTACTTGACGGCATAGCCGCCGAACCCCGCCGTCGTGCCCGCCATGATGAATTGATCGACGACCTTGCTTTGCAGCAGCGGGATGTAGAAATCCGCGACGGCAAGCAGCAGGTTGCTGATAATGGCCACGGCCAGCCGCACCCGGTGCTGACGGATGCTCCGCCAGAGCCGCTTCCACGGCGCAAGCGAGAAAGCCGCGCGCTTTTCTTCTTTTTTGACTTCGCTCATTCGGCTTCCTCCTCTCCCTCGGCGGACTGCATCCGCGCTGTCCGCGCAAATACGCCGTTCTGCTTCAAAAGCGCTTCCGGCGCGCCCTGCTCGATGATGCGCCCGTCCTTGAGCACGATGATCTGGTCGGCCTGCATCAGCGTCGCAACGCGGTGCGCGATGAGGATCATCGTCGAGCCGCCCGCCGCTTCGCGCAGCCTGCCGCGGATGGCCTCGTCCGTCTTCGCGTCCACCGCGGAGAGCGCGTCATCAAACACCATGATCGGCGCATGCTCCAGCAGCGTCCGCGCGATGGCTGTGCGCTGTTTCTGTCCGCCGGAAAGGGTCACGCCGCGCTCGCCGACCACGGTTTCGTAGCCGGATTGGAATCCCTCGATGGAATCATGCAGGCAGGCCTCCCGCGCTGCCTGCTCGATTTCGGCCTGGCTGACGTTTTCGCGGGTGATGGCGATGTTCTGCGCGACCGTTCGGGAGAACAGGAACGGCTCTTGCAGCACAACGCCCACGCCGCGCCGCAGCTCGCCCTGATCCATGTCCTTCACGTCCACGCCGCCGATGCTGATTTTGCCCTCGCCGGGGTCGTAAAGCCGCGCCAGCAGCAGCGCGATGGTGCTCTTGCCGCTGCCCGTCTCGCCGAGCACGCCCAGTGTCGAGCCGCCTTTGACCGTAAAGCTGATGTCGTCGAGCACCTTTTTCTGCTCGTAGGCAAAGCTGACGTGTTCAAAGCGGATATCGCCGGAAAGATTCGCCGCCATCGGCTTTTCCGGGCCTTTCTCCTGTTCCGCGTTGAGGATGTAGAGCAGACGGTCGATGGAAACGCCCGCCTTGCTCATCTCCGACAGCGTGCGCCCCAGCGCGCGGACGGGCCACGTCAGCTGACGCGTATAGCTGACGAACGCCAGATACGTGCCCAGCGTGATTTCGCCCTTCACGCACAGATGGACGCCGATGGCGACCACGCCGAACACCTGCGCCATGCTCATCACGTCGCCCAGCGACCAGAACACCGTCATCATGTCGCCCAGCTTCATCCAGATATTGGCGTAATTGTTGTTCTTTTTACGGAATTTTTCCAGCTCGTCGCGTTCGCGGCCAAACGCGCGCACCACGCGCACGCCGGTGATATTCTCCTGCACCGCGCTGGAAAGCTCGCCCTCGGCCTCGTCCGCCTTCTGATAGCCCTTCGAAATGCGCTTATAGAAGACCAGCGAATAGCCGACGATCACCGGGATGAACGCAAACACGAACAGCGAAATCTTGACGTTCATGGTAAACATCGCGACCATATAGACAACGATGAGGAACGTCGTGCTCAGCAGCTCGACCATCTGCTCGGCGATGAACGTGCGCACGACCTCCACGTCGGAGGTGCAGCGCTGGATGATGTCGCCGGTCGGGTTCTGCACGTGCCAGCTGTACGGCAGACGCTGGATATGGCCGTACAGCGCATCCCGCAGCGATTTTACAAATCGTTCCGATCCCTTGGGCAGGTTGGAATCCTGCACGAAGCCCGCGCCGAATTCCAGCAGCGCGACCGCCGCCGCGGCCGCCGCGCACCAGACGAGGATCTGTCCGGCGGGCGCATCCAGCAGAAACGCCGGAAGCCCCTCCGTCTCCCCCATCAACGCATGATCGACGGTAAAACGAATGATCTGCGTAAAGAGCGTTCGCAGCAACGTCGCCGCCAGCGACGCGCCGATGCCCAACGCAAACGCGGAGGCCGCCGGCCTCAAATGGTGCATCAACAGCCCCGCTTTTTTGCGAAAGCTCTCCTTCTTTTGATTTTCTTCCATATTTCTCCTTTTTGGGGCTCTGTCCCCACCCCCGGCAGGAAACTGAGTTTCCTGCACCTTCCTCTTCGCTTCGCGCCAGTTTGAACAAGCGTTTACAGAAACATATTCTCTCCTTCAGAGGAGAGAATATATATGTTATGATTCAGATTGGGAAGTCCAGAAACCTCAGGTTTCTGGTGGGGCGATGGGGCAAAGCCCCATCACACGCCCCTTGTAACCCCTTCCGGCGAAACCGACGCGTAAACCAGCGGCGGAATCGCAGGCTTTTCGCTCGTCAGCTTGACGGCCTGCTGCATGCGGGCAATCGCGCCCTCGGCCTGCTCCATCTTGTTCAGGTGCAGCGTCGCAATCGGGTCGCCCTGCTTCACGAAATCGCCGATGCGCACGTTCATCACCAGGCCGACTGCCGGGTCGATGACGTCCGTTTTCCGCTTGCGGCCCGCGCCGAGATCCTGCGCACAGTAGCCGATTTCCGTCGTATCCATATCCGCGACATAGCCGTCATGCGGCGCGGGCACGGGCACAAGATACTTGGCCTGCGGCAGGCGCGTCACGTCGTCGCAGACGCTCGCGTCGCCGCCCTGCGCCGCGATCATCGCTTTCAGCTTGGCAAGGCCCGCGCCGCTTTCCAGCGCCCGCTTCATGCGCGCTTTGCCGTCCTCCACATTCTTCGCGATGCCCGCTGCGACGAGCATCCGGCTCCCCAGTTCCAGCGAAACGGCCAGCAGATCACCGCCCGCGCGCCCGGCCAGAATGTCGATGGCCTCCTTGACCTCCAGCGCGTTGCCGACATGGGTGCCCAGCGGCTGCTCCATACCCGTCACCAGCGCGAGAATCGGCTTGCCCGCCTGCGCGCCGATATCGACCATCGCCTTTGCCAGCGCGATGGAATCATCGACCGTATGCATCAGCGCGCCGCTGCCGGTCTTCACGTCCAGCACAATCGCGCCCGCTCCGCTGGCGAGCTTTTTGGAGACGATGCTCGAGGCAATCAGCGGGATGCAGCCCACCGTGCCTGTCACGTCGCGCAGCGCGTAGAGCGCCTTATCCGCCGGGCAAAGGTCGTGCGTCTGGCCGATAACGGCGCAGCCGATTGCCTGCACCTGCTTCACAAATTGCTCCTCCGTCTCCTCCACCGAGCAGCCGGGGATGCTTTCCAGCTTATCGAGCGTGCCGCCCGTATGACCCAGGCCGCGGCCGGAAATCTTGGCGACCTTTGCGCCGCAGGCCGCCGCCAGCGGCACGAGCACCAGCGTCGTCGTATCGCCCACGCCGCCGGTGGAGTGCTTATCCACGCACACGCCGTCGATGGCGGACAGATCCACCACGCCGCCGGAATGCATCATTTCCATCGTCAGGCAGGTCGTTTCCTTCGCGTCCATGCCCTGCCAGCAAATCGCCATCAGCAGCGCCGAAAGCTGATAATCGGGGATGGAGCCATCCGCCGCGCCCCGCGCGAAAAAGCGAATCTCCTCCGGGCTGAGCGCCTCTCCCGCTTTCTTTTTGAGAATGATATCCACCATATTCATAGCCGTTCCTCCTTCGGTTCGGTTGATTGATCGATCTGAAGGGCGCAGAGCGCCGCGCGCCACGCCTCCCGCTTTTTTTCATAGGGCAGGGTATACGCCGGGCTGGTGCTGGGCATGCGGATAACCTTCCGCTCCCCCGCCCAGCCGGATTTGACAAACAGCTTATACGCCGTCGCGCCGTTGCAGAGCACCGTTCCGATATTCGGGCATTGTTCGTACAGCCTGCCGAAGTCGTTATAAACCACGTCGCGCATATCGCTGTCCAGACTGCCCTCGCGCTCGCACATGGCCGCCGCATCCCACAGCGCCAGCCCATGTTTGCGGATCAGCGCCTTTTTCCGCTCATAATCCCGGCTGGGCGTTTCCCCGAAAATCTCAAACATCATCGGCCAGAACGCGTT
>CAKTXH010000119.1 GCA_934630975.1 uncultured Clostridia bacterium
CCGAACAGGCGGTTGCCGCCGTTCTTGCGGGAATCCTCCATGTCCGAACCCATGCCGAAAATCGCGCCGATGCACGCGAACGCCGGGCTGCGGCCGATGAAATAATAGACAAGCGCGCAGAACGCCGCCGCCAGCGCGGTTTTGACGTTGCGCATGCCCACGCCGGGGATTTTCACGGATTTGATGCTCATGACTTTCTCCTGTGTGTTCGTAATCCATTCTCCTCCAAAAAAGAGGGACAAAAAACAGAGCCTGCGCGACGCGCAAACTCCGATATTGTATCACAGACCGCATCTTTTGTGTAGCGGCAAACATACCGATTTTTCAAATGTTTGCTTGCTTATTTTTCGCCCGTCAGCCCCAGCTCGGCGTAGGCCTCGTCAATCACGCTGTTCCACGCGGAAACGACCTCCGGCCGCTCCGGCGCGCTGCATGTCGTGCACGGGGAAAGCTGATTGTACGGGTATTTGCTCAGGTCGCCGTAGGTGATCGCGGAAAGCGGCAGATACATGCTCTTGACGCTCGAGCAGCGCGCCGTGGTGTGGTACTTCTTGCCGCCGTTTGTGTTGTAGTACATCGGCGTGGAAGGATCCGTCTCCGTCAGCTTGCGCCCGTCGTCATCCCAGATGATAATCTTGATATCCTTCTGCCCGCGCAGGTTGTTCCACAGCCACGTGTGGTTATACCCGTCCGCGTTGGCCTGCCGCTGCACGCGCACGCAGCCGTGCGACGCGCGCCGCCCCAGCGCGCTTTCGCAGATTTCGTAATTCGGCGTGCCGACAGGGTTGCCGTTGTCGTCCTTGCCGCCGGAATAGATGGCGGGCACCATATGCAGCAAGTCGCCGCCGTTGAAGCGGATCGCCTGATCGCAATACAGGTTGCCCGACCAGAAGCCGCCCGTCCAGCTGCACAGCAGAAACTCGCCGCTGGCCGTCTCGTTGATGGGCGAGTTGCTGCCGCTGGTCGTGCCCGTGGAGCACAGCAGCGTGGTCAGCAGCTTACCCTCCTTGTAGAGATACAGCCGCTGGGTCATCTTATCGACGATGATGCCGTAGGTCTGGTTCGGCTTCACGGTGCGGATTCGGCTGGATTTCACCCAGCCCTGTTCCAGCTCGTCGCGGTCGTTGTAAGCCTCGATCTTCGTCCAGCCGTCCTGCTCCTCGAGCACCTTAACGGCGACCGACGCACCGAAAAAAAAGCCGCGCCCCTCGTCATACGTCTTGCGCTTGCCGTTCGGCGCGTCGGAAAGGTAGATTTTTTCCTTCTGATCCGTGCCAAGCACGGTGATTTCCGCAGTCAGGCGCGCCCACGCCGCCGCTTCATCCTCCGGGTCGAACTCGCCGAACCACGAGGATTGAATGGCTTCCTTCGCCGCTTCCAGATTCTCCTGCACCTTGGCCTGCGCGGCGGCTTCCGCCTGTGCCGCCGCGTCCGCGCGGAGATCCTCGAGCTGCTCGTTCATGGATTTCTGCGTCTCCCAATCCGCCGTGCCGGTCTGCTCAAGGCCGCTGGCCTTCTGGAATTTCTTGATGGCCTCGACGGTCGCCTTGCCGAGCTTGCCCGCGCAGTCGCCGTCGTAATAGCCCAGCTCCTTGAGGTTCTTTTGCAGCGCGATCACCTGCGAGCCGGAAGCGCCCATGCCCAGCTCCCAGCCGACCAGCCCTTCCTGCAAAACGCCGTAGCCGCGGATGGAGTCGTCGTCCAGCCGATAGGTGTAGCGCTGCACGACGGTCGGCGTCGGGCCGAGGATGTGGTTGTTGCCCTCGATGGTGTGGACGTAGTACGTGCCGTCCGCGTCCTGCGTCACCATCTCGACAATGCCCACGTGATCGAGACGGTTGTACTTGTACCACTCGATATAGATGAGGTCGCCCTTCTGCGGGATATACGGCCTGTCCGCGACGGAAACGCCATCGCTCAGGTAGAACTGGCCCTCCTCGCCGCGCAGGCCGCCGTTCACGGTGATATACCGCCCGCGCTCCTTATACCACATCGAGCCGCCCTCGCAGCTGGTCTGCAAGGGATAGTCGTTGCCGAGCATGGACGTGCCGTAGTATTCGTCGGCGAAATTCACGCACCAGGAAACGAACTCCGAGCACCATTCGCCGTAGGCGCTGCCGCCCCACTCGCCGTATTTGCTGTAACCGCCCTTTGTCGCGGAATAGCCCAGCTCGTTGACGGCCGCCTCGACGAGCATATCCGCGCGGTCATCCGCCAGCGCGCAGGCGCCGAGCAGCAAAAGCAAAGCCAGCAACAGGGTGATGATGTTCTTCATGAAAAGCCTCCGAAAAAAATATCCCCCTTCCGCCGCCCACGGGTTGCGGGAGGGGGATGCAGCTTAATTGTTCAGCCAATCGTTGGCGTCGGGGTAGGTATAATTCAGTCCATTATCTTTTGCATATTGCACGGCGTAGGAATCGCGCTGAACAGTCATCGTGAGATTGTCACAACGCTTAAATACGTCTATTCCCATGCTCGTCACACTCTCTGGCAGCTCGATGCTCGTCAGGGCGCTGCAATACCAAAACACGCGATCCCCTATGTTCGTCACACTGTCCGGCAGCTCGATACTCGTCAAGGTGCTACACCTAGAAAACGTACTATCCCCTATGCTTGTCAAACCGTCCGGCAGCTCGATGCTCGTCAGGGCGCTGCAACTAGAAAACGCGCCATCCCCTATGCTCGTCACGCTGTCCGGCAGCTTGATGCTCGTCAGGGAGCGGCAACTAAAAAACGCACCTTCCCCTATGCTCGTCACGCTGTCCGGCAACTTAATGCTCGTCAAGGATGCACAGTGCCAAAACGCAGAATCTCCAATCTGCTGAATTCCCTGCGGGACTTCATAGGCTTCCTCTTGTTTTCCAGCCGGATAACAGATTAGGGATTTTTCCGCTTTGTTAAAGAGAACGCCGTCAATGGCTGCGAAAACAGGCTGTTCTGGGGAAACCCGGATATTCTTCAGCGACTCACAATCTAAAAATGGATTTGTGCCCATAGAGACCATGCTGTCCGGCAGTACAATGCTTTCCAATGCGTCGCACTGATAAAATGCATAATCCCCCATGCTCATCACACCGTCTGGCAGCTCGATGCTCGTCAGGGAGCGGCGCTCAGAAAACGCATAATCCCCTATGCCCGTCACCGTTTTTCCATCCAGCGTTTCCGGAATCTTTAGCACCTCATCTCCTCCGGAATACTTCGTGATTTCCGCCGTTCCATCCTCCAAAATCCGATACCGATAGTTCCTGGACTTGAAGGCTTCCTCATCCGCCGCAGCGCCATTCATCGCCAACACCATCAGCAACACAACAACCAGAACTGTCCAAAGACTCTTCTTTTGCATCATGTGTGTGCCCTCCTATGGACAAAGTCGGTCGGTCAAGTGCAGGATTCCGTCTATTCAATTATACGAATCAGCCCGCGTTTTTCTTCCCGCTCACAGGCAGATTTTGCTTTCTCTCTCCCAAACGGCCGCGTCGAACCGTTTCCACGGCTGCGCGTCCGTCGGCGGGAGCGCGTCAAAGTGCATTTCTTCCTTCTTCGTCGGGTGAACCAGCCCCAGATGCGCGCCCCAGAGGGCAATCTGCTCGCCGGGGCGGCCGCCGCCATAGCGCGCGTCGCCCCAAATCGGCAGACCGGCGTGGGAAAGCTGCACGCGGATCTGGTGGCTCCTGCCCGTGAACAGGCGGACGCGCACCAGCGTCAGCTCCCCCGCCTCGCCGCACTTTTGATAGCGCAGTTTCGCGTCCTTCGCGCCGGGCGTATTCGCGGGCACGGCGCGCACCATGTTGGTTTTGCCGTCTTTGAGCAGAAAGTCGCAAAGCTCGTCCGCTTCCCCGGCCTGCCCGCGGACGGCGGCAACATACTGCCGGTGCATCGTCTTCTCGCGCACCTGCTGGCTCAGCCTGTCCGCCGCCTTGCTGGTTTTGGCCAGCACGACAAGGCCGCCGACCGGCCTGTCCAGCCGATGAACAAGGCCGAGATACACTGCGCCGGGCTTGTTGTATCGTTCGGCGATATACGCCTTCATGGTGCTGTGCAGATCCGCGTCGCCGGAATCATCCGCCTGCGTGGGCATGTTCGGCGGCTTGACGACGACGAGCAGATGGTTATCCTCGTAAACGATGGTTACGCCGCGATAGCTCTCCATCTTACGCCCTCTGCCAGCGGCCACTCGCGCCGCACGGGAGCACGCCGCCCGCCGTCACGGGCAGGCAGACCTCGTCCGCGGTGATAATCCCGCCAAAACGGGGCTTGACGGTCATGTCGATCATGTTGCCCAGCACGCTGGCCTGGAAGCCCGTCGTGTAGCCGTTGATGAGGAAGAACAGCGGGTCGTCGGAAAGCGCCTCGGAGCAGGCTTTCGCCAGCCCGTACAGCTCGTTTTCCAGCTTCCAGACCTCGCCGCCCGGCCCGCGCCCGTAGGACGGCGGATCCATCAGGATGCCGTCGTAGAAGCGGCCGCGGCGCGCTTCACGCTGCACAAACTTGAGCGCGTCGTCAATGATCCAGCGCACGCGATCCTCCGGCAGGCCGCAGCACTCGCGGTTTTCCCGCGCCCACTGCACCATGCCCTTGGCCGCGTCGCAGTGGCATACCTGCGCGCCCGCCGCGGCGCAGGCCATCGTCGCGCCGCCGGTATAGGCGAACAGGTTGAGTACGCGCACCTCTCTGCCCTGCTTCACGCGGTCGGAAACAAGGCCGGTCATCCAATCCCAGTTGGTCGCCTGCTCGGGGAACAGGCCGGTGTGCTTGAACCCGGTCGGACGGACATAGAAGCGCAGGTTTTTGTAATTCATCACCCAGCGGTCAGGCAGTTTGGTGAAGAACTCCCACGAGCCGCCGCCCTTTTCGCTGCGATGATAATGCGCCTGTGCCTTCCGCCAGAGCGACGGATCGCGCGCGGGCCAAATCGCCTGCGGATCGGGGCGGCGCAGATACACGTCGCCCCAGCGCTCGAGCTTTTCGCCGCCGCCGCAATCGAGGACTTCATAGTCCTGCCATTGATCTGCTAAAAACATAGGTTCCTTTCTTGGGGGCGCTGCCCCCAAACCCCTGACAGGGAACTGAGTTCCCTGTACCTTCCACTTGCATTTATCGCTTCGCGATAAATGGAGAATAAGCGGATTGAAACCGCCGCGAAGCGAAGAAAGGGTGCAGGGAACAAGGTTCCCTGCTGGGGTATGGGGCAAAGCCCCATCGTCTCCCTTATTCCTTAAAGAATCTCGGATATTTCTCTTTCTGGTTCTCCAGCATATCCGCCACAACGCCTTCGGAATAGAGCAGGTCGATGCCCGTCAGCGCCGGGTCGATTTCCAGCGCTTCGCGCAGCGCGTTTCGGCTGCCGGTCGCGGCGGCCTCGGCATAAAGGCGGTTAACCAAGCTGAGCTGTTCCAACACGTCTTCAAGCTCGATGGGCAATTCCACCGGCTTGCCGGCGGGGCCGTCCTTCGTAACATGCGCCGGGCCTTCGACGAAGCGCCCGTGCGTCACGCCGGGCACAGCGCCGTCGCACGGCATAACCATGCTCTTCACGTCGCACTCGCCTTCGCCCCACAGTGCGCGCAGAATCTCCACCGGGCGCACGGAGGACAGGCCGCTGGTGCGAATCTGCCCCCACGCCTGCGCGCCCTTGGGGCGCATCGGCCCATGCACCGTCAGCAGCGCGAGGTTGCGCTTGCGCAGCTCATAATCCGCCGCGCCCACGCCGGAAATCATCAGCGAACGGCGCGGGCTGAGTTCCGTATCGGCCAGCAGCTCGCACTGGGTGACGCGCGGTCCGGCCGGAATTGCGCCGTACCAGTCGATATACTGCGCGGCCAGCGCTTCGCGGTCGTCCTCTTTCATTTCTTTCTGGATGCGTGGGATCAAATCCTTCCCGCTCGGCAGTTCACGGCACGAGGCGACCCACGAAAAATCGTTCAGACCCGCGCAGGTCACGTCCACCTTGTCCTCTTTCAGCCCGAGATACAGCGCCAGCCGCGCGCGGGTCTGTTCCGTCACGCCGCTCACGCCGAGGGTGCGAACGCCGCAGAAGCGCTGCGCCGCCTCGCAGGCGCGGGAAAGCGGCAGGCCGCCGTACCCGCTCGAACAGAGGATGAGCGGCGCGCCGGGACATTCCTCGCGCATCTGATCCGCCAGATCGCAGACAAAGCCGAC
>CAKTXH010000120.1 GCA_934630975.1 uncultured Clostridia bacterium
GGTGCTGGTGACGTTTGAAATGCCATAAAGCACACAACAAATGGAGGAATGACGATGAACCTTGAACAACTGACGGCGGGCATGCCCGAGCTGGTCAAAATTACGGGGAACGCGCAGACGGAAATCAAAACCCTGACGGCGGATTCGCGCGCGAAATGCGAAAGCGGCCTGTTTTTCTGCATCCGCGGCGGGCGCGTGGACGCGCATGATTTCGCGCCGCAGGCCGTTGCGGGCGGCTGCGTGGCGCTGGTGGTGGAGCGCGAGCTGGCCATCGACTGCCCACAGGTGGTCGTGACGGACGTGCGCGCCGCGATGACGCGCATTGCCAGCGCGTTTAACGGCCATCCCGAGCGGCGGATGAAGCTCGTGGGCGTGACCGGCACGAAGGGCAAGACGACCACGACGTATCTGTTCAAGAGCATCGTCGAAAGCGCGGGCATGCGCTGCGGCATCATCGGCACGACGGGCTGCATCGCGGGGCAGACGAAGCTGCCCAGCCATCTGACCACGCCCGACCCGATTGAGATGTTTGAAATCCTGCGCATCATGGCGGATGCGGGCGTGGAGGTTGTGTGCATGGAAGTCTCCGCCCACGCGCTGTACCTGCGCAAGCTGGTCGGCGTGGTCTTCGAGGCGGCGGCCTATACGAACCTCTCGCAGGATCACCTCGATTTCTTCGGCACGATGGAAAATTACTTTGCGGCCAAGAAGCTGCTGTTTTCCACCGGCATGGCGCGCAACGCCGCCGTCAACGTCGATGAAGAGACGGCGCAGGCTGTCTGCGAGAGCCTTGACTGCCCGCTGCTGACCTACGGCATCAGCGGCAAGGCGGATCTGTTCGCCCGCGACATCGAAATCACAGAAACGGGCGTATCCTTTACGCTCAATCTGCGTAACCTGCATGCCGAGCGCGTCCATCTGCTGCTGACGGGCATGTTCAACGTGTACAACGCGCTGGCGGCGGCGGCCTGCGCGCTGATTCTGGGCGTGGAGCTGGAGGCCATCAAGAAAGGGCTGGAGGCCGTGGTCAGCGTGCCGGGGCGCGTGGAGATGCTGCCGACGAAAACGCCGTACCGCATGATTCTGGATTACAGCCACTCGCCGGACGCGCTGGAGAACATCCTGAAAACCGTTCGCGAATTCTGCCACGGGCGCATCATTCTGGTGTTCGGCTGCGGCGGCGACCGCGACAAGGGCAAGCGCCCGATGATGGGCGAAATCGCGGGCAAGCTGGCCGATTATGCGATTCTGACCAGCGACAACCCGCGCTTTGAAGACCCGATGGCGATTCTTGCCGCAATCGAGGCAGGAATTAAGCCCACCGGCGCGAAATATGAAGTGATTGAAAACCGGCGCGAGGCGATTCGGCAGGCGATGGAAATGGCCGTCAGCGGCGACATCGTGGTGCTGGCCGGCAAGGGACACGAAACCTATCAGGACATTCGGGGCGTGAAGCATCCGTTTGACGAAAAGGTGATCGTTTCCGAACTGCTGGAAGAAATCGCGCGCGAGAACCACGCCGAGTAAACTCTAACAAAACGGGAAAAAATCCCGCGCTTCGGAGGAATGAGAACCATGCAAAGGATGATGATAACCCTGCTGATCGCGTTCGCAGTCGGCATTGTGCTGGGCAAAGCGATGCTGCCCGTGCTGCATAAGCTCAAGTTCGGCCAGAACATTTACGAGCTTGCGCCGGAAGCACACAAGAAAAAGCAGGGTACGCCGACGATGGGCGGCCTTGTCATCGCGGGCGCGGCGATTGTCGCGGCGCTGATCATGAACGATTACAGCCAGCCGCTCTGGCAGAACATGCTGCTGGCGATGCTGGTGATGGCGCTGGGCAACCTGTGCATCGGCTTTGTGGACGATATGACCAAGATCCGTCGGGGCAAAAACGGCGGCCTGACGCCTAAGCAGAAGATGGTGTTCCAGACGCTGCTGGCGCTGGCGTTCTCCTGCTACTGCTACTTCCACCCGCAGGTCGGACACGTGATCAAGGTGCCGTTCTTCCGCGTGGAGTGGGATTTGGGCATCTGGTATATCCCGATCATGATGTTCATCATCGTGGGCACGACGAACAGCGCGAATCTGCTGGACGGCCTGGACGGCCTGCTGACCAGCGTTTCGATGGTCGATTTCGCGACGCTGGCGGTGCTCTGCGGCGCGGCTTCGCTGGGGAGCCTCGGCGTGGGCTGCGCGGCGATGTGCGGCGCGTGCATGGCGTTCCTCTCCCGCAACGCCTACCCGGCGCAGATGTTCATGGGCGACACCGGCTCGATGTTCATCGGCGGGGCGGTGGTGGCCGCGGCGATGCTGCTGCGCCAGCCGCTGATTCTGGTGCTGATTGCGTTCTGGATGCTGATGAGCAGCCTTTCCGATATCATCCAGATCACGTATTTCAAAAAGACGCATGGCAAGCGCATCTTCAAAATGGCGCCGATTCACCACCATTTTGAGCTTTGCGGCATCCACGAGACGAAGATCGTGACCATGTATATGGTGACGACGGCGATTCTCTGCGTGATCACGCTGCTTGGCGTGCTGTAAAACGAGTGGAGGCAGTCAATGATGAACGTAAACGGTAAGCGCGTGCTGGTCTGCGGCATGGCGCGCAGCGGCATTGCGGCGGCCAGGCTGCTTTTGAGCCTTGGCGCAAAGGTGACGATTACCGATACCAAGCCGGAGGCGGATTTCGGCGACGCGCTGGATGAGCTGCGCGTGCCGGAGTGCGCGTTTGCGCTTGGGCGGCAGGCCGACGCGCTGATTGCCGGGCAGGATATGATGGTCATCAGCCCGGGCATCGCGTGGGCCAAGCCGTTTGTGCAGAGCGCCATCGCGCAGGGCGTGGAGGTCATGGGCGAATTGGAGCTGGGCGCGCGGCTGACGAAGGGCGCGCTGGTCGCCATCACCGGCACGAACGGCAAGACGACGACCACGACGCTGGTGGGCGAGCTGTTCCGCGCGACGGGGCGCACGACGCACGTTGTCGGCAACATCGGCTATCCGATTACCGCGACGGCGGGTATCTCCAGACAGGACGATGTGACCGTCGCCGAGGTGAGCAGCTATCAGTGCGAGGGCATCAGCCAATTCCACCCGCATGTGGGCGCGGTGCTCAACATCACGGAGGATCACATCGTCCGGCACGGCTCGATGGAAGTGTACATCGCCATGAAGCGGCGCATCTTCGACCGCCAGACCGCGCACGACGTTGCCGTGTTCAACTACGACGATCCGACCTGCCGCGAGATGGCCAGAGGGTTGAAGGCGCAGGTGGCGTGGTTCTCCCGCAAGGAGAAAGTGCCCTACGGCGCGTATGTGGCGGATAACCACATCATCCTGAAGCTGGGCGAGGGCGAGCAGATGGTCTGCCGCTGCGACGAGGTGTATATCCCCGGCCCGCACAACCTCGAAAACGCGCTGGCCGCTGTGGTCATCACCGGCGTGATGGGTGTGCCCTGCGAGACGATGCGCGAGGTGCTCAAGACCTTCAAGGGCGTGGAGCACCGCATCGAGACGGTGCGCGAGCTGGACGGCGTGACGTGGATCAACGATTCCAAGGGAACGAACGTTGATTCCACGCAGAAGGCCATCGCGACGATGAACAGGCCGACGGTGCTCATCCTCGGCGGCAGCGACAAGAAGGTGTCGTTCGATCCGCTGGCCAGAAGCATCGCGGATGCGCCGCTGATTGAGCACTGTGTGCTCATCGGCGACACGGCGAACCAGATTAAAGACGCGCTCGACCGCGTGGGCTACACGGCCTACACGATGACGGGATACGATTTCGACCTGTGCCTGGCGACGTGCAGGAAGCTGGCGAAGGAAGGCGGCAACGTGCTGCTCTCCCCGGCCTGCGCAAGCTTTGACATGTTTACCGATTACGAGAACCGGGGTAAAATCTTTAAGGAAAAGGTCATGGCGATGCAGTAAGCCCGTGACCGGCTGCAAAAGAGGCAAAAAAGGCAGTCGGGAGGGAAAAACGCCATGCCGAATCCAGTCAGACGAACCTGCGACAAGACGGTGGTTGCGCTGATGGTGCTGCTGCTCCTGATGGGGCTGCTCACCCTGTTCAGCGCCACCTATTATCAAAAGGCGGCGGCAGGCGACGCGCTTGCCGCGGTCAAGAAGCAGCTGATCGGCGTGGCGCTTGGCGCTGCGGCGTGCGTGACGCTCTCGCGCGTGCCGTATCGCGTTTTCCGGCGTCCCAAGGTGACGCTGCTTTTATTAGCGGCGAGCGCTTTGCTGCTGATTCTGGTGATCATTCCGGGCGTTGGCGTGAACATCAACGGTTCGCGGCGGTGGCTGAATGTCTTCGGGCTGAGCATGCAGCCCTCGGAATTCGCCAAGTACGCGATGGTCATCTTCATGGCCGGCGCGCTGGATCGGCGCGGCGAGGCGATTCGCCATCTGTTCACGGGAATCATTCCGCTGCTGGTCGTGCCGGGCGTGATGTTCCTGCTGATTCTGGAGCAGCCGAATCTCTCCACCGGCGGCAGCATCCTGATCTGCGCGCTGGTGATGCTCTTCGCGGCGGGCATTAAAAAGCGGCACATGACGCTGCTGGGCATCGGCGGGTTCGCCGTCGGCGCGTTTTACGCGTGGAGCGCGCCGTATCGCCGGGAGCGGCTGCTTTCCTTCCGCGACCCGTTCGCCAAGATGAGCGACGAGGGCTATCAGCTTTCGCAATCGCTGATTGCGCTCGGCTCGGGCGGGCTGTTCGGCATGGGCATGGGGCAGGGGCGGCAGAAATTCGCCTACCTGCCCTACCCGGAATCGGACTTCATTTTCGCGATTGTCGGGGAGGATTTCGGGCTGGTCGGCTGCGTGACGGTGATCGCGCTGTTCGTGCTGTTTGTGCTGGCGGGGCTGCGCGTGTCGCTGGCCTGCCGGGACCGCTTCGGCTGCCTGCTGGGTACGGGCATCACCTCGATGATCGGCTTGCAGGCGTTCATCAACATGGGCGTGGTGACGGGCATACTGCCCACGACGGGCCTGCCGCTGCCGTTTTTCAGTGCGGGCGGCACATCGGTCAGCATGATCATGGCGGCGGTCGGGATTCTGCTGAGCATCTCGCGGGAAAACGGCGCAAGGATCGTTGAAACATCGGTTCAACAAAATGGGGGAAGGGCATGAGATACAGAAAGCGCAAAAAGGCGGCCTCTCAGGTGATGGGGATGACGGTCGTGGTGCTGGCCGTGCTGGCGGCGCTGCTGGTGCTGGCGTGCAGCCAGGTGTTTGAGGTGCGCGGAATTCTGGTCGTCGGCAACCGAAACATCTCCAAAGAGGACGTGATCGCCCTGAGCGGCGTGCAGGAGGGCGACAATCTGCTTTCCCTCAGCGACGCGGAGCTGAAAAAGAAGCTGGAAAAGAACTGGTATATCGAGTATATCGGCCACGAATTTGACTACCGCGGCACGCTGACCCTGCACGTCAACGAGCGGATGGGCATGGGCGTGGTGAACGTGTTCGGCCTGTATTACGTGGTGGATTCGTCGGGCATGGTGCTCGAGTGCGCGGGCAGCGTGTACCCGGATACGGTGGCCGGGCCGAAACTCAACAACCTGATTCTGGATGACAATTCCCGCGTGACGGTCGGCGAACGGCTGCCCGTGCGCGACAGCGGCCAGCTTGAAGCCGTGCAGCGCGTATTGACCGCGCTGGATAACACGAACATGCTGGGGCGCGTTTCGCTGCTGGACGTGAAGAACCTGGATAACATGTACCTGATGACCACGGACGGTGCGCGCATCGTGCTCGGCGACGACGCGAAGCTGGAAACCAAGCTGCTCATCGCGCGGGAGGTGCTCGCCGTGCGTGAACCGCTGGGCACGGTGAAGGGCGCGAAAATCGACGTTTCCAGCGCCAAAGAGGCGCATTATATCCCGGACGCGCTGCCGACCGTCACCCCCGTTCCGACCGCAACGCCGACGATTGCGCCCTCCGCAACGCCCGAAACTTGAAAAAATGGGCGGATTTGGAACAAAATTTGCTCAAGTGGGTTGAAAGAACGGGCATAATCGGTTACAATAAACTCGCATAATAATAGCAAATCAGATGATATCTTGCGCCCTTTGGGGGCGAATTTACATGCGGGCAGACAGGAGCATGAGATCGTATGATGAAAAAAGCGACGGCGGTTCTGGACTTTGGCAC
>CAKTXH010000121.1 GCA_934630975.1 uncultured Clostridia bacterium
TTTCTTCTAACTCAGATAGCTGCCCTAAAATAAACTCTAAGTATTCCTTGCTTGATGCCATATTTCCTCCTCAAATTCCGATTTGACGATATTTCTGCCGATGAAAAGCTTATCCCGTTCTTTTTTGAACGCGCATAAAGCGGCGGGGCGGGAAACGCGGCGGATTTGCCGAAGTTACTTTACGCAGTGAAAATAGACCATCGACCCGTCAACGTGAAGCTCCACTTTGCGATACATGCCGTTCAGAATATCTCTCAGCTCTTCCTCGGTCTGGAAGGGCGGCGTAAACCAGCCCTTTTTGGCCAGAATGTTTTTCACAAGCCAATCTGTCCGTTTGCATTTTCCACGGATGTAGAAGCAGGCGATAAAATCGCCGCCGGGCTTCAAAACGCGCCATGTTTCGGAAAATGCCTTCTGCTTATCGGGAAAGGCGTGGAAGCCGTTCATGCTGACGACGATATCAAAGGATTCATCCGCCATGGGCAGGCTGCCCACGTCGCCCTGAACGCACCCAATATGCGCTTGGCCGCTCAGCCGTTTCTCGGCCTGTTCGAGCATATCCGCGCTGTAATCCAGACAGGTGATGCGGGCGTTTTTCAGAGCCGCCCATTTGCGCGCCGTGAATACGGCCGTTCCGACCGGAACGTCGAGAAGAGCGCCGGAGAAATCGTCGGGAATATAGGATAAGACGCTTCGCGCGATGGCGTTGTCATCCGTGCCGTTCCAGAAGAGTTTGATATACAGCCTGCTGAAAAAGTTTCCCTGCGTGAGCACGTCGTCGTAGATGGATTTGGAGGATTCGTAAGCGTTTTGAATTTTATCGGCCATGTCGTTCACCCCGTAAATTCCGTATTTTGCCAGCCGGATTTTTTTCTTATTATAGCATGAAATGAAAATGTTTGACAGGGCAAACTTTCATTTTACCGCCACAGAATTTGTCTTTCTTTTCCCCGATGCGTTCAAAATTCTGACAAAAACGGGCGGTACAATATCGCCATCAAATGAAGGAGATGAATCCACAATGAAAAAAACGATTGCATGGATTTTAGCTTTGACGATGCTTTCCACCAGCGCGATGGCGCTGGCCGAGAATACCCCGCCGCAGATGCCCAGCAGCGAAAACGGACAGCCCCCGGAGATGCCGAGCGGCGAGAACGGGCAGCCGCCCGAAATGCCGAACGGCCAGACGCCCGGCAACCCGGGCGGTATGGGCGGCCCCGGCGGCGGAAGCAGCAAGCCGGAAAGCTACGACGCGGTGACGACCGTTTCCGAGGATACGGAAATCTCCGGCGAGACGATTGAATCCACGGGCACGGACGAGAACGCGCTGCTGGTGACCGGCGGCACGGCGACGGTGACGGATTCGACCATCGTTCGCGATTCGGACGACAGCACGGGCGGCGACAACTCCAGCTTCTACGGCGTGGGCGCGGCGGTGCTGACCACCGGCGGCACGGTCTCCATTTCGGATAGCACCATCACCACCGACGCGAAGGGCGGCGCTGGCGTGTTCGCTTACGGCGACGGCGTGGCGATGGTGAGCAATACGACCATCTCCACCACGCAGGATACCTCCGGCGGCATCCACGTGGCGGGCGGCGGCACGCTTTACGCCAGGGATTTGACCGTGACGACGAAGGGCGAATCCTCCGCAGCGATTCGCTCTGACCGCGGCAGCGGCACGATGGTCGTGGACGGCGGCACGTATGTTTCCGAAGGCGTGGGTTCTCCGGCCGTGTACGTGACGGCGGATATCACGATTCACGAGGCTTCGCTGGCGGCGACCGGCTCGGAGGCGCTGTGCCTCGAGGGCCTGAACTCCGTCCGCCTGTATGACTGCGACCTGACGGGCAACATGGCCGACCTTGACCAGAACGACAACACCTGGACGGTCATCCTCTACCAGAGCATGTCCGGCGACTCCGAAGTCGGCGAAGGCCGCTTCGAGATGGAAGGCGGCACGCTCGTCTCCGGCAACGGCGGCATCTTCTACACCACCAACACGGAGAGCGAGTTCGTGCTCTCGAACGTCGAAATCTCCGCGGATAACAGCGAGTACTTCCTGCGCTGCACCGGCAACGCCAATCAGCGCGGCTGGGGCCAGACCGGCTCGAACGGCGCGGACTGCACCTTTACCGCCATCAACCAGAAGATGGACGGCGACGTGATCTGGGACAGCATTTCCAACCTCGACCTGTATGTGACGCAGGGCAGCGTGCTCACCGGCGCGGTGGTGGACGATGAATCCTGCGCGGGCAACGGCGGCGACGGCGCGGCGAACGTGTCGATCGACGCGGATTCCAAGTGGATTGTGACGGGCGACAGCGTGCTGACCGATCTGGCCTGCGAAGGCGAGATTGTGGATGCGGCGGGCAACGCGGTGAGCGTTGTCGGCACGGACGGCACGGTCTACGTGCAGGGCGGCAGCGAGTATACCGTCACCGTCAGCAACTACGCCGAGACCTGCGACCTTTCCGGCGCGGGCGAAATTACCGGCTGGGACGCTTCCGCCATGCCGATGTAACTCCTTCAGTCAGCTTCGCTGACAGCTCCCTCGAAGAGGGAGCCTTTGAGTATAAGTATCGGCGACGTGAGGATTAAGCCTCCCTCTTAGAGGGAGGTGGCACGACGAAGTCGTGACGGAAGGAGTAACAAGGCGAAAAATCGTGTAATAAAATTCCTTTTTACCGAAACAGCCATAACGCTGATGACATAGATTTCTTCATGGACTTTCTCTCTCCAATTCAAGGGGCGGCCTTTTCGCGGGGCCGCCTTTTGCGTGCGAAAACCCCTTGACATTCCCTGACGAACGTGCTAAACTACAATCTAGTTTTCAATACTAGATGATCGACCCGAAGGGGGAAGCAGCATGACGCGCACCAAACTCAAAGACCGTGAAATGCCGGTCTATACGAAAAAAGAAGAAATGTTTAACATGATCAGCCACATCATCGGCGGCGTGGTGGGCATTGCGGGCATGGTGCTGTGCATCATCTTTTCCGCGCTGCACCATAACGGCTACGGGCTGGCCGGGTCGATTGTGTTCGGCGTTTCGATGATCCTGCTGTATACGATGTCCAGCGTTTACCACGGGCTGAAGCCCGGCATGGGTAAGCGCGTGATGCAGGTGCTCGACCACTGCACGATTTACGTGCTGATTGCGGGCACGTATACGCCGCTGCTGCTGAGCGCCATGCGGCCGATTGACCCGGTGGCGAGCTGGGTGCTGCTGGGCATCGTCTGGGCGCTGGCGGCGGTGGGCATCGCGTTCACGGCAATTGACCTGAACAAATACAAGGTCTTTTCGATGGTGTGCTACATGGCCATCGGCTGGTGCATCGTATTCAAGCTCCCGCTGCTGATTCAGGCCATCGGCTGGGGCGGCTTCCTGCTGATTCTGGGCGGCGGGCTGCTGTATACCGTCGGCGCGGTGCTCTACGGCAAGGGCAAGACCAAGCCGTTCATGCATTGCGTGTTCCACGTGTTTGTGATTCTGGGCAGCGTGTGTCATATTCTGGCGATTCTGCTGTTTGCGCTGTAACGCCTTTCGTCTGTTTGATCAATCAAGATGCGGACGCGCGATGCGCGCCCCTGCAACGGAATTCTGTTTCCGTGAGGATGCAGGGGCGGCCGTCGGCCGTCCGCTTTTTTTTCGTCCAGCTTTTTTGAAACAACAGAAATTGACTTTTGAATAAAAAACGGAAGTTTTGCGCAACTTGTGTAAAATTTCTGTAAAATGATGGTTGTGTTGGACAAAGTGAAGTGATATAATATCCACAAAGGCAATGAGCGAACCATCCACTGCCTAAAACAAAAAGGAGGAAACTTTCCATGAAAAAATTCCTTGCTGCCGCTCTGGCGTCTGTGATGCTCGTTGGCGGCGCGGCGCTGGCCGCGGCCGACGGCGAACTGAACATCTGCTCCCCGAACAGCGACGGCCTGCTCTCCATCATCCCGGTGTTTGAGGAGCAGACGGGCATTAAGGTCAACGTCGAATCCATCGGCACGGGCGACTGCATGAAGCGCATCGAGAGCGAAATCGCGCAGGAATACAGCACCTTCGACCTGATGTACGGCGGCTCCCTGGCCAACTACGTGGCCAACGCGGGTCTCTTCCAGGATTACGTTTCCGATCAGGACCAGTACCTGATGGAGGCGTATAAGAACACCCGCGGCTACTGCACCAACTACACCATCGACGGCTCCGTGCTGCTGGTGAACACCGATATGCTCAAGGAACTGGGCGTCGAAGTCAACGGCTACGCCGATCTGCTCCAGCCCGAGCTGGTGGGCAAGATCGCTTCCGCCGACCCGGCTTCCTCCTCTTCCGCGTTCTGCCAGCTGACCAACATGCTGCTCGCGATGGGCGGCTATGAGGACGAAGCGGCCTGGCAGTATGTGCAGGATCTGTTCGTCGGCCAGCAGGTCGCCATCACCAGCGGTTCCTCCGCGGTGTACAAGGGCGTTTACAACGGCGAATACGCCGTCGGTCTGACCTATGAAGACCCCTGCGTCACCCTGATTAAGGACGGCGCGACCAACATTCAGGTGGTCTACCCGGTCGAGGGCACCGTGTTCCTGCCGGCGCAGATCGGTATCGTCAAGAACGCGAAGAACGTCGAGAACGCCAAGGCGTTTGTGGACTTCATGCTCTCCGAGGACGCTCAGCGCTTCCTGGCGGAGAACACCACCAGCCGCAACGTGCGCGAGGTCGAGTATAAGAACGACGTCATGACCCCGCTTGCCGACATCAAGCTCATCTATGAGGACAGCGATTACGTCATCGCCCACACCTCCGAGCTGAAGGAAAAGGTTCAGGATATCATGATGGACATGTAATTCCCACATGCCTTCGGAGGGCTGTTGCGCATGTCGCCCTCTCAGCTGTTCCGCGCCGTCTCCCTTCGGGGAGGCGGCCGGGGGCCGGAGAGGGCTGCGCGGCAGCCCTTTTTATATGGGACTGAAACGGCGCATGAGCCGAAGGCCCGGCTAAACGGGAAAATAACGCGAAAGGAATCAACGGATATGAGCGTAGGGATTCATTTTGAGCACATCGTCAAGAAATATGGGGAGAACGTCATCATCCCCGACCTGAATCTGGATGTAAAGGAAGGGGAATTCTTCACCCTGCTCGGCCCTTCCGGCTGCGGCAAGACGACCCTGCTGCGCATGGTCGCGGGCTTTAACTCCATCGAGGGCGGCACCATCGCCTTCAACGGCAGGGTCATCAACGACATCGCCCCGAACAAGCGCAACATCGGCATGGTTTTCCAGAATTACGCCGTCTTCCCGCACATGACCGTGCGCGAGAACGTCGCTTTCGGTTTGGAGAACCGCCATCTGCCCAAGAACGAGATCAAGAAGCGCGTCGATGAAATCTTGGAGACGGTGAAGATCACCCAGTACGCCGACCGCCTGCCCGAGCGCCTTTCCGGCGGCCAGCAGCAGCGCGTCGCGCTCGCCCGCGCCATCGTCATCAAGCCGGACGTGCTGCTGATGGACGAGCCGCTTTCCAACCTCGACGCGAAGCTGCGCATCGAGATGCGCAACGCCATCCGCCAGATTCAGAACAGCGTCGGCATCACCACGATTTACGTCACCCACGATCAGGAAGAGGCGATGGCCGTTTCCGACCGCATCGCGGTCATGTCCGGCGGCGTGATTCAGCATGTTTCCACGCCTAAGAGCATCTATCAGCGCCCGGCGAACCAGTTCGTCGCCAACTTCATCGGCCGCAGCAACACGCTCAAGGCGCGTTACGCGCAGGGCGCGCTGCACTTCGGCAACGGTTACGTGATGCCCTATGACAACTGCGGCAGCGTGCCGGCGGAGGACGTGCTGGTCGCGGTTCGCCCGGAGGAATTCGTGCTCGCGGCGGACGGCCAGCAGGGCATCGACGCGACGGTCACGTCCAGCGTGTTCCTTGGGCTGAACACGACGTACTTCGTCGAGCTGTACGACGGTACGAACGCCGAAATCGTTGAGGAAAGCTCGATTTCCAGCATCATCCCCAACGGCACGAAGGTCAAGCTGACCCTCAAACAAGATAAGATCAACGTGTTCACCGCAGACGGAAAGACCAACCTGACGAAAGGGGTTGTGAACGATGTCCGCTAAAGCGCCCCGCAAAAAGATTCGCTGGGATCTGTGGAT
>CAKTXH010000122.1 GCA_934630975.1 uncultured Clostridia bacterium
GTGCTGCTGATGGACGAACCCTTCGGCGCGCTGGACGCGCAGACCCGAACCCAGCTGCAAACCGAGCTGCTGGAAACCTGGGAGCGGGAGAAGAAGACCTGCTTCTTCATCACTCACGACGTGGAAGAGGCCATCATCCTCGCGCAACGCGTGATCATCATGAGCGCGCGCCCCGGCCGCATCAAGGATATTGTGGATGTGAACATCCCGTACCCGCGCACGCAGGAAACCAAGCTCACCCCGGAATTCAACGAGCTGAAAAACCATATCTGGAGTCAGGTCTATCAGGAATATCTGGCGGTGAGAAAATAAAGTCCCCAAGCGGATAGGCATTTTCCGCTTAAAGAATAATCGACAAAAAATCAGGAGGTACGATCATGAAGAAACTTATCGCTGTGCTTCTGGCTCTGTCCTGCATGCTCATCGGGGCTGCGGCCGTCGCCGAAACCCTGAACGTCGCCTACATGCCCAACTACGGCAGCCTGTGGGCGGTCGAGACCGCCATCAACAAGGGCTACTTTGAAGAAGAGGGCCTGACGCTGAACCTCGTTGAATTCGCCGACGGCCCGACCATCATCGCGGCTATGGAAAGCGGCTCCATCGACGTGGGCTACATCGGCCAGGGCGCGCACAAGCTGTGCATCAACGGCCGCGCCTCCATCTTCGCGCTGAGCCACATCTCCAACGGCGACGCGCTCATCGGCGGCAAAGGCATCGCTTCCGTCGAAGACCTGAAGGGCAAGGTTGTGGCCTACTCTTCCGGCACGTCCTCCGAGGACATCCTCAAGAACTCCCTGACCAAGGCCGGCATGACGATGGACGACATCAAGGCGATGGATATGGACGCTTCCGCCATCGTGACCGCGATGCTCTCCGGCGGCGTGGACGCCTGCGCGACCTGGAGCCCGAACAGCCTCAAGATCCTTGAGGAAATGGCGGACGCGACCAAGCTGACCGACAACATGACCTTTGCGGACACCACCGTTTCTCTGGCGAGCTGGATCTGCATGCCGAAGTACGGCGAGGAGAACCACGACCTGCTGGTCCGCTTCACCCGCGCTCTGTTCAAGGGCATGGATTACAGCGCCAACGAGCACTATGACGAAGTGAGCGAGTGGGTCGCCAAGCAGACCGCGACCGATTACGACTCCGTGTACAACCAGCGCGGCGACGCGCAGTGGCTCACCGGCAAGGAAGTGGCTGAGGGCGCTGCGGACGGCACCGTTGCCAAGTACTACGAGCTCCAGCGCGACAACTTCGTGAAGGCTGGCGCGGTGGAGAAAGACCCGGCGCCGGACGTTGCCGAGTATGTGCTCTTCGACGTGATGACCGAAGCGGGCAAGTAATTTCAAAACCTGAAACCCTTGGCATTGGGTCGCCCTTGTGCGGGGCGGCTCAATGCCTTTTTGTAGGGAGGGGTTACGTTGGGGCAAAGCCCCAACGTAACCTTAAAAAGGATTTCCGCGAGAAAAGGCGAACTTTATCAGAAGAAGAAATCGGAGGCGGATCATTCCATGCTGTTTGTGCTCATCGGGCTGCTGCTCGTCGCATCCGTTTTTGTGCTGCTGATGAAGAAAAACCGGGAATCGCTGTGCCTGCTGGGCATGTGCTGCAGCCTGATGGTGCAGTTTTCCGGCATCCTGATTTTCATCGCCAAAAAAGGCGGATATTCCAGAAGCATCATCAATTTTCTCTTTTTCTCGCAGACGCTGAGAAATAAGCTGCAATACCTGTTTATCACGCTGGACGCGCTGGGGTATATCATCGCGGTGGGGCGCTATCTGTTCCCGCTGTTCCTGTTGGAAAGCGCGCTGCAATATTCGATGATCGGCTGGATCAGGCGGCACCCCGGTATTCAGAAATGGATTTGCGTGCTGCCCGCGGCGACGCTGGCGGTGTATTTTCCGCCGGTGTTCCGCTCGATTGTGAACCGGTGGCCGGTCATGCACTCCGTGTTGGTCGAAGGATCGTACTGGTGGATCACCGCCTATGTGGCGGTTGCGCTGGCGCTGATGATTCAGGAGCTTTTTGCCATCACGATGCGCTTTTGCCGAAGGCAGTTCGTGGGCATTGTCGGCTGCCATCTGGCGCTCAGCGGGCTGTATCTGCTCTACTGCGGGCAGGACCCTGCGCAGGTCTATCAGTTTTACAGCTACAACTATATCTGGAGCAAGGGCATCGGTTATCTGCAATACGCGCCGACGATCGCGGGATATGTGACCATCGTGGTCGTCAACGTCATCTGCGGTGTGCTCGGCACGATCAGCCTGATGCACTACACGCAGGATTCGTTCCTCAGCGATCAGGAAGAGATGGCGCTGGAGCGCAAGTTCGACATCGCGCGAACGGGCGCGTCCGTGTTCGTCCATTCCATCAAAAACCAGCTTCTGGCCAACCGGGTGCTCGAAAAGCGCATCTATCAGGAGCTTGACAAGCCCGAGCCGGATCTGGCGCGCATCCGCGACTGCGTGGATCAACTGCACGCCTGCAACGAAATGCTCATCACGCGGAGCGAAGAGCTGTACCGCACGGTGAAAAACAAATCCGTGATGCTCGTGCCGACGACGCTGGGGCAGGTGAAGGAGACGACGCTGGAGCGCTTCTACCGCAAATACCCCGACGCGCGGCTGACCTGCGAGCTGGACGAAAACGTGACCGTGCTGGCGGATTGCAACTACCTGAGCGAAGCGCTTTACAACCTGCTGACCAACGCATGGGAGGCCAACGCGGCCGCCGGGCATGCGGACAGGCCGATCCGGCTGGCGACGCGCAAGGAGCGGCTGTATACCGTGCTGGAGGTCAGCGACGAGGGAAGCGGCATCACCAAAGAGGAACAGAAGAAGATATTCGAGCCGTTTTATTCATCCAAAAACAGCAACACGAGCTGGGGCATGGGGCTTTACCACGTGCGCACGATTGTGCGGGCGCATGTGGGCAGCCTGCGGGTGGAAAGCCAGCCGGGGAAGGGCACGTCCTTCTTCGTGCTGCTGCCTAAATATGTGCAGGGCAGGTGATGAAATGATCAAGATACTGATTGCGGACGACTTCGCGCTGCTGCGGGAGGACCTTTGCGACACCCTCGGCGCGCAGGCGGACATGGAGGTCGTCGGCGCGGCGGAAAGCGGCGCGCAGGTCGAGGAGATGGCCGCGCGGCTTGACTTCGACGTGCTGCTCATCGACATCGAGATGGAGAACACGACGGCGGGTATCCACGCGGCGGAAAACATCCTCGCCGAAAAGCCGGACACCATCGTGATTTTCCTGACCGCGCACGAGACGGAGAACATGATTCTGATGTCGATGGGCGCGGGCGCGGTGGATTACGTCGTCAAGGGCTGCCCGGAGGAGGAGCTGATCGAGCACATCCGCAAAGCCTACAAGGGCGAGCCGATGCTCGACGCGCGGGTGCAGCACATGGTGCTCAAGGAATACTCCCGTCTGCGCCGCTCGGAAAAGAGCCTGCTGTTTTTCATCAACAACGTCTCTCAATTGACCCCGGCGGAGAGAAGCCTTGTGCGCTACCTGCTCGACGGGATGAAGGTGAAGGATATCGCGGCGGCGCGGTGCGTCGAGGTCGTGACGGTCAAGACGCAGATTAAGGGGCTGCTGCGCAAATTCGGCTGCACAAGGACGAAAGAAATCGTTGAAATGATACATGAGTTGGGTGTGGAACACCTGTTTTAAGGAGGATCATGATGAACATGGATTACTATCAGATTTCCGCGGAGGATCTGGGCAAAAATTCGAAAGTGCCGCTGCTGAAGCTGGGCGATTCCGGCGAGGTGTTTTACGAAATCGCGCTGGAAATGGTGAACGAGATCGAAAAGAACAACGCTGTCGGCCGGCGCACGGTGTTTATCTGCCCGGTCGGCCCGGTGGGGCAATACCCGATTTTCGTGCGGCTGGTGAACGAGCGCAGGCTGAGCCTGAAAAACTGCTGGTTCATCAACATGGACGAGTATCTGACCGACGACGAGGAATGGATCGACGAAAGCAGCGCGCTCTCCTTCCACGGGTTCATGAACCGCACGGTGTACAGCAGGATCGACCCGGCGTTGGTGATGCCGGAAAACCAGCGCATTTTCCCCGACCCGCACGACCCCGGCCATATCGCGAAGGTGATTGACGAGCTGGGCGGCGTGGATATCGCGTTCGGCGGCATTGGCATCAACGGCCATCTGGCGTTCAACGAGGCGCAGGACGAGCTGACGGCGGACGAATTCGCGGCGCTGCACACGCGCGTGCTGACCATCAGCCGCGAGACGCGCACCTCCAACGCCATCGGCGATTTGAACGGCGCGATTGACGCGATGCCGAAAAAGGCCGTGACCATCGGCATGGCGGAGATTTTGGGCGCGAAGAAGATTCGGCTGGGCGTTTTCCGCGACTGGCACCGCTCGGTGGTACGGCAGGCGGCCTACGGCGAGGTGAGTGCGCACTTCCCGGCGACGCTGATTCAGCGGCACCCGGACGCGATGATCATTGTGAACGCGAACGCTGCGAAGCAGCCGTTTTAAGGGGGACGTTGAGGGCGCTGCCCTCAAACTCCCGCAAGGGAACTGAGTTCCCTTGACCTTCCACTTTGCTTCGCGGCATGCCGCGAAGCGGAAGCGGGAAGTCCAGAAACCTCAGGTTTCTGGTGGGGTTTGGGGCAAAGCCCCAACGTCCCCGTTGAAAGGAGAACCTCGGATGGATAAGCTCTTGATCAAAAACGCGCGCGTCTTTCAGAACGGGCAGTTTACCCGGGCGGACGTGCTCTGCGAAGATGCGTTGATCGCGAAGATTGGCGAAAATCTGACCGACGACGAAGCGCACGTCATCGACGCGGGCGGCATGCGCCTTGCGCCGGGCTTTATCGACGTGCACACGCACGGCGCGGCGGGCGTGGACGTGAACGCGGCGGACGAAGCGGGTCTGCGCAAAATCGCGGCGTTCTTCGCGACGCAGGGCGTGACCGCATTCAACGCAAGCGTGCTGACCGATACGCAGGAGACGACCGAAAAGTGCCTCGGCGCGATTGCAAACGTCATGAGCGACCGCGGCAAAGGCGCGCAGCTTTTGGGCGCGCACTTGGAAGGGCCGTTCCTCGCGAAGGAATACAAGGGCGCGATGCCGGAGCACCTGCTGCGCGAAGGCGACGAAAACCTGCTGCGCGCGTACCAGAACCAGTTTCCCGGCGTGATCCGCTACATCACCGTGTCGCCCGAAGTGCCCGGCGTGGTGGATATGATCGGCAGGATCAGCCACGACGTGGCGGTCGCCATCGGCCATTCCGGCGCGGATTACGAAACGAGCATGGAAGCCATCCGCCGCGGCGCGCGCTGCATCACGCACACCTTCAACGCGATGCGGCTGTTCCACCAGCATCAGCCCGCCATTATGGGCGCGGCGCTGGAAAGCGACTGCTGGTGCGAAGCCATCTGCGACGGGCGGCACCTGCACCCCGGCACGGTGCGCATGCTGCTCAAATGCAAGGGCTGGGACAAGGTTATCGCCATTACGGACAGCATCATGGCCGCGGGTCTGCCGGACGGCAACTACAAGCTCGGCGTGAACGACGTGGTGGTGAAGGACGGCGACGCGGTGCTGGCTTCGAACGGCGTTCGCGCGGGCAGCACGTTGACGCTCGCGCAGGCGCTCAAAAACATCGTGAAATTCACGGATCACCCCGTGCAGGACGTGATCCCGCTGATGACGATCAACCCGGCGAAGGCGCTGCGCATGGACGAGAGAAAGGGCAGCATCGAGGTCGGCAAGGACGCGGACATGGCGCTGCTGGACGACGAACTGAACGTGGCGATGACCATCGGTCTCGGCCGCGTGATTTATACGGCGTAAAAGGGATGGCGCAATTTCATACTCGCGGAGAAACGGGAGATTTGCTATAATCAAATCATGTTTTTCAGGAAAGAACCCGTTTCAATCGTAGAATGCTTCGCATTCTGCTCTGAAACTACGTTTATTCATTGGATTTTGGGGTTACGCTGGGCTATCGCCCAGACCGATCTGAGGGCTGAGCCCTCAGACTCCCACTTCGCTTCGCGGCGGTTTCAACAAGCGATTCTTTCAAACAAATTTGCAGATGAGGTGAACGATATGCTCGTACCGATGAGAGCGATTCTGGCGGCGGCGGACAAATAT
>CAKTXH010000123.1 GCA_934630975.1 uncultured Clostridia bacterium
GGCGCGTAGTTCGACGTGACGATGGTCGGGCGCATGTCCTCGTAGCGCGCGTCGAGCACGCTGAACACGGTGCCGACGGACCACTCGGTCGCGTCCTCCTTGCCGAGGTCGTCGAGCACGAGCACGTCGCACTTGGCGTACCGTGCGACGGCGGCCTCGGTCCCGCCCTCGTCGAACGTCGCCTTCACGCGCTCGAGCATGCCCTTGGCCGTCGTGAATGCGACGTCGTAGCCGGCCTCGGCGAACAGCCTGGCCATGGCGGAGGCGGCGTGCGTCTTGCCGGCGCCGACGCCCCCGTGTATGTAGAGCCCGGCGCCCCCGTTGCCGGCGAACGAGGCGATGTACTCGGCGAACTCGGGGCGGTCGGCCTCGGCGGCCCAGTAACGCCTGGGGATGCCCGCGCGCGAGAGCGCCTTCTCCCGGCGGGCCGCCTCCTCCTTGGCGGCGAGGGCCGCGCGCCTTCGCGCCTCGGCCTCCCGCTCGCGGGCTGCGCCCTCGCACGGGCAGGGGGCGGCGGAGACCCAGGCGACCCTGCCCGCCAGCGCCGCGCCGAGCGGTTCGAGGGCGGCGCCGCAGTGCGGGCACGCCCTCGGATCCGGCTCGTCGAAGGAGAGCCCGGCCGCCCGGGCCTGCTCCAGGGTGATGAGTCCCGCTCGGTCCATTGGGCGCCCCTTCCTTATCTTCTGAAGTCCTTGTTGTCCCTTTTGCTTATTGGGTGGCATATCGTCAGGGGTTTCCCTGTCATCTCGTCAGGGGTTCGGGCTGCGAACCCTGACGGTTCGTCATCCTTGTTCGCGGCGAACCCTGTCATTTCGTCACCCTTTCGCGCCGGGAACCCTGACGAATCGTCAGGGGTTGCCAGCGCTCCGGGCGGCAGCCTCTCGCGCACGATGCGGTACCGCTTGGTGGCGTGCCCGCGCGCCGGGGCGTGCACGCCGCACTCCTCGATGAGGCCCCGGTCGAGCAGGTCGCGGATGGCGCGGTGGGCGCTGCGCTCCTGCACGTTGAGGAAGCGGGCCAGGTTGCCCTTGCTCTCGAAGTAGCCGCACCCGGCGTCGCAGAAGCCGAAGATGCGCGCGTAGACGAGCAGGGGAAGGCCGGAGAGGCCCAGGTCCGCCATCATGAAGTGCCGTACCGTCGTGAACTCGCGCGGGGAGGGGCCGTCGCGCCCCTTCGGGCCTGTGGCCGCCATCGGCGCTAGCCCCTTCTGGGCGAGCCGACGATGCTGTTCCGCTCGACCCATGCGACGAGCTCGTCGTGCAGCACGATGCCGTCGCGCGTCTTGCCGCCGATGTAGCGGATCGGGAACGGGTCGTCGGGGTCCTTGGCGAGCCGGTACATGGCGTCGCGGCTGATGCGCAGCATCGCGCACGCCTCGTCGGCGCCGAATATCGCGTTGGTCGATGCGATGAGCCTCACCTGGCTCCTGCTAATGCTCTTGGTCATGGTCGTCCTCGAGCTCCTTTCGTCTCGAGGCTCCCTCGCGTGCCCGGCCGCGGGCGGCTCCTGGGGCGGTCGCCGCCGTCATTTCCTGCCGCTCCTCGACTCGATGTAGGCGTCCACCGACGCCCTCGACACCAGGAGCTTCCTTCCGAGCCTGTACGAGTCGATCTCTCCCGACCAGATGAGGTCGTATGCCTTGCTGCGGCTCGCCCCCATGTACTCCTGCATCTCGATCACCGTCATCCATTCGTCGCGGCCCCGATTGCCCTCGGGTGCCGCGCATTTCGTCGCGTGCGCCATGGTTCCTCCAATCATTCCGCGCGATGCGCCTGCGCGGTCCCGTGTGCGTTTTCGTCTGCGCGACGATTGAACCGCCTGATGGCGCGTCGCGCGCTCGACGGGAGCGGAGACGGGTCGAGGTGGGTCGAGCTGGTCGGGCCTCCACGAAACGGCCATGAGCCGCGTGGCTTAGCTCGCAGCCAAGTCCCTGAAAAGTAAAAGGCGCCCATGCGGGCGCCTGCCTAATAGCTGGAGTTGTTCGGTTGTGGTCGGAATGCTCGTCTTCCGCGGTGCTGTCGTCCGGGGTCCGGCATCTGTCGTTCGCCTCTTCTGTCGTGTTTGATGTTGCGTGTTCTGCGAGCGACCTTGCGCGGGCCTGCCGGCCCGTTGCCCCAGGTGCACCCGGATAAATGGTACCCATCCGTTGGGACATGGACATTGTGGGAAGGCCGTCTGGACAAGCTGGAGTGGACGAGCGGGCGTCGGCGGCTCGATTAGGGCTTCTCCGTTACCCAGCAGCTGTTCTCGGTCGCCTGAACGACAATATCGCCGAGGTCCGCTACGCCCTCATCGAGCTGAACGACTTGAGGCCAGACCTCGCGGACCATGGCCATTTGGTCGTCTATCAGCAGACATTTCGCCATTCGCACTCTATTCCTCATGCCGATGACCTCATCTCCAAGCATTTCCGGGTCTTCAGGGTCAAACATTCTTGCACCGTCCTCGTTGACCAAGTGCCCATCAGAATCGAATCGTTCCGGGTTCGATTCTGGGCTAAGGCAATATTCGCGACAGTGCTCACTTTCAAGTAGATTCGCGTTGTCGTTTCGGGATTTAGGGGCATTTCTATGAGTGAAATCGGATATACCGCAATCCACCTCGTTCAGATGGTCAATAAGGCATCGAAAGCTACTGCTCGTCAGGACTTTTTCGAGGGTGTCTGCATAAGAGGTCGTTGGCAAACCGTATTTTTCTTTAAACGGGCTGCTATTGGCGCCGGGCCTCGCCGCGAGCTCGCGGAGCGCGTTGACCGCCTCCACGCTTATTCCGAGATATTCCGAAACCTCCTGCTCGTCGAACGTCCTTCCCTTTGATTCGCCGATCAAATATCCAATCTGGACACCAAGAAGTTCTGAAATCGATTGCATCGTGGGAAACGATGGGAAGCCGGGTGTTTCTTTGCCATATTTGCCGCCGATTTTCTCCCAACGTCCGACGGTGGTCTTAGTCGTCGCATGCCCTTTCTTCTGCATTTCATTCGCGAAGTCCTCTTGCCTTGGATACGATTTCTTCCTCTCCGCTTTGAATCGCTCGCGCCAGGCGTCTTTCATTTCTTGATCGGTTAAGACTCGTCCCATGTTGTTTCTACCTTCCACCTATCACCGAGATACTCGTGAGGAACTACTATACACGAGTCTATCAAGTTGAGAGAATCAAGTCATCCGATAGGAAAGGATTAAACGATGAAATGCGAATTGACCAAGAAATCGTTCAAGGTGCCGGCCCTTCTCGAACGGCATAACGATTTCGAGCAAGCAATATGCAGAACGGTGTTTCAAGAGAAGTACAGCTCCAGCGTGAAGACTTACCACGTCATCGATCATCTTGCTGCTCGAGGCGAAGAGCTCGGACTCATGGGCGTCCCAAGCTATCTCGCGGCGATAGAGGCGCTGAAGAGATTCAGCTCCTATCACGCTGGCCTAATCAGGGGTTTTGCCGGGGAACGACGGGTCTTCTACGCGATCAAGCATGTCGGGTCCGGCTTCGAGCAACTGGTCAATGCCGAGTTGGACTACGAGGGCGAGCACGATGAGTTCGACCAAATCCTCATCAGCCAGCAGGGTCTTGTGATAGTCGAAGTGAAGAACTACTCCTCCTCGGCCGCGATCGGGAGCGACGGGATCCTGAGGTTCGAGGACGGAAGCGGGCGCATGCGCAACGTCGGGGAGAGGATGGCCTCCAAACGTTACGTCTTGCGCGAGGTAGTGTCCAATGCAATCGGGCGCGAGCTCCCTGATGGAGCGATCGTCTCCCTTGTCGTCAACGCCAACGAGAAGGCCTCTATCCGAAACGATTCTGATCGAGTCGAAGTCCAGAGCACGGGCAGCATCGCGCGTCGAGTCGAGGAGCTGCTGAGAGGCGACAAGGTCCTAGGGGCCGAAGACGTCTCCGCCATCAAGGCGGCGCTCGAGGCTGCCCACCATCCCATTGAGATAGAGCCAGAGATCGATTTCGAGTACGTGTCAGCAACCCTGCATGAGGCCCTCTCGCTGATCGCCCGATCGGTTGCGGAGGAGAAAGAGGACGAGGATTTCACTCGCATATCCGTTCCCGAGAGCGAGGCTTGCTCGGTAGTTCAGGCGCGGAGGCCGTCTCCTGCGCTCGTCTCGGGTGCAGTGGCTCTTCTTTTAGGCCTTGCGGGCGGATACGTGCTCGGATCAACGGGAAAATGGAGGTAAGCAGATGAACGACGTTATGGAACGCACCGCTACAAGCTACGCGGTGATTGATGCGGTGGGCAACAAAGCGAGCGATTGCCAGGGCATGCTCAAATCCCTCGTCGACGCGACGAACGGCATCACCGGGCCTCAGGCTGGCCTTCTCGGATGCCTCGTCGTCTCCATTGCCGGGATGGCGGGATATGGAATATACGCCCTTTGCGACCTGGTCAAATCCGGACACCCCGTTGAGCTCACCTCAGGAGGGGTGCGCTTCGCGGCGAATACGGCGGCGCTCGGCGAGGCGAGCAGCCTCTAATCGACAGACAGGAGAATCGATGCAGATGAATAAGATGCCCTCAATCGGGACCACGCTGACTTACGGCGAGGCAATTAAAGCATACGACCGCTTCGAGCGGACGATGCTCGAGAAGGCATACGGGGCCGGACTCCTGCCCGCGGTGGGGTTGTACGACCTGCTCTGGCAGCTTGAGTCGCTCGCGCAGAAGTTCGGAATCGAGGGCAAGGGGGCCTTCCCGAGGCTCAAGAGGGAGATCCGGTCGTTCTCGAGCGAGAGGACCGCTCTGGCGAACGGGGTGAACGGCGAGAGGTTCTACCTTTTGCAGGACCAATCGGCGCTCAAGCAGCATGACGAGACGCACCTTTTCAAGGTCGGAATCGACGGGGATAAGCTCGCCGGCGACCTCGACGAGGCCCTCGAGCTGCTTTCGAAAGAGTCTGCCAGGGTCGACGTGTACGCCGACACCTATTCACCCGACCGATCGGAACGGGATTCCGACAGGCTGGGCAAAGACCCCTTCATGAAATGGGTTGGGATCGGGTTTTGCGCAATGATGGTCTGCTTGGGAATCTCGATGCTCGTCCATTCGGTCTTCCAGATCGGCTTCTGCTCCAAGAGGTTTCTCTGATACAGGGGCCGTTGGAGGAGCGACCTGCGGTTTCGGGAATCAATTGAGTCATTCCCGAAATCGCGAATCAAGGGGCTGATTCGCCCAAGTTGCGCACGAATCAGCCCTTAGGCGGTACGACGCGACTCGCATCTGCAGCACCCGTACTGGATCAGTCGCTGAGTGGGAATAGAACATACGTTCTGTATAACGTTATAGCACCAGGTGGCAGGCGCAGTTTCAATCGAAGCTACGCCTGCTGCTATATATGGGTCGATGGCGGTATCAATGCCCACGATGCTTCTGCTTGCGCTTCAGCTTCCGCTGCTCGAAGCGCGCCTCCGCCTCATCCGCGCGACGCTGGCTTCTTACTTGAGCCGACTCCCGCTTCATCGCTTCCCGCTGTGCCGCGAGAGCCTGCTGCGCCTTAGTGCTCATCGCTGGCTGCTTGAGGGCTTTCGCCGCCTCGCGAGCGCGCCGCTTGGGGTTCCTCGCGGGCTTGCTCGCCTCGGTCGGATTGTCGCCGAAGAACGAGAGCTTCTCCCATTTGCCGACAACGAATTGCAGGATCTCCTCATCGGACGGTTCCGCGCCGAAGACGATGCGGGCGACTCCGTACCTCCCGCCCTCGACGCGCTCCGCCAGCCCGACCCAGAATTGACCGTCGTGATATACGGTCAGGGTGGACGACACGCTGATCTGCATGGTTGGTTCCTCCTTTATGTAGATGACCATGCAGAGAAGGGACAACCAAGGAGGCAGGTTACTGATGCGGATATTCGCACGCCCACGACTACCCGACGGGGACTGTGTTTTCATCTCTGGTGCCCGCATTGTAGCACGCGCGGATTTACGATGTTGATTGCCGGCGCCTAGACGGAGATGAAGACGGCTCGATCTAGGTCAAGCCGGTCGCTCGTTCATGAAGCGGCCGATTCCCTGAAAATAAAAGGCGCCCACGAGGACACCT
>CAKTXH010000124.1 GCA_934630975.1 uncultured Clostridia bacterium
TATACGGTCGTGCTGATGATGGTTGCGCTGGGCGGCATGTTCTCCGAGCGCAGCGGCATTATCAACATCGCGCTGGAAGGCATTATGGTCATCGGCGGCCTGATGGGCGTGATCGCCATTCAGCTCATGCCCGCCGGATCAAGCCCGGTTGCCATTGTGCTGGTTTCCGTTCTCGCGGGCGGCCTCGCGGGCATGCTGTATGCCGGGATGCTGGCGTTCGCATCCATCAATTTGAATGCGGATCAAACCATCGGCGGCACGGCGCTGAACCTGCTGGCCACCGCGCTGGCGATGGTCGTCGCCAAGGGCGTGAACCATTCCGCTTCCGCCAAGCTGGATTACAGCAACCGCGCGTTCATCTATGATTTCGGCCCGCTGACGGTGAACATCTTCCTGTTCATCGGCATTGTGGCGCTGATTCTCTCGTACATTGTGCTCTATAAGACGCGGCTGGGTCTGCGCCTGCGCGCGTGCGGCGAACATCCGCAGGCGGCGGACAGCGTGGGCATCAACGTCTACAAGATGCGCTATATCGGCGTGCTGATTTCCGGCGTGCTGGGCGGCATCGGCGGCATGGCGTACATCATTCCGTCCGTTTCCAGCTGGAACTTTGAGGTCGGCGTTTCCGGCGCGGGCTTCCTCGCGCTGGCGGTTATGATTTTCGGCCAGTGGAAGCCGTTCCGCATCTTCTTCGCGGCGGTATTCTTCGCGCTGTTCAAGTCGCTGGCGAACATTGCCAGCTCGATCCCGTTCCTCGCCGATCTGGGCTGGACGCAGAACATGTATAACATGATCCCGTTCATCGCCTCGATGATCATCCTTGCGTTTACGAGCAAGAAGTCCCGCGCGCCGAAGGCGGAAGGCATCCCCTACGACAAAGGCTCGCGGTAAGGGGGGCGTTGGGCTGCCGCCCAAACCCGACTGAGGGATTTCATCCCTCAGACTCCCATTATCGCTTCGCGGCGGTTTTAATCAGTAAGCATAAAAAATTCTCCGATGGTTTTCCATCGGAGAATTTTTATAGTGGGAAGTGCAGGAACCTCAGGTTCCTGCCGAGGGTTTGGGGCGAGAAGCCCCAACGTCCTCTTAAAACTCCTTGTTCTCGTACCGCCTGCACCACGTGTATTTGCTGACCGCGCTGCGCTGAGCCGTAATGCCGCTGAGCACCGCCTGCATGTACGTCGGCAGGAACTCGTCGTATTTGACTTCCAGCACCTCGACCGGATCGTCAAACACCGGGTAGGTGGGGATCGACGCATCGAACATGGCGGTCTGATACAGCCCGGTGCGGATCTGCTTGTCAAACGTAATGCGCACTTCCTCGGCGGGGTGGATATACGCCTCGCGGACGTAATCCACAATGACCACCGGGCGCAGCAGCCGCGTTTTCATCTCGCGATATACGTCATGCAGCAGGGGATGGCGCATGCGCTGCAAGCCTTCCGGGTCGCCCGCAATCAACTGGTCGGCCAGCTCGCGGGGGATGGAGACGGATTGCTTGGAAATCAAATCGCCGTATTTGCTTTTACATTCCAACTTGATCATGCGGTCGCTGAAATTGTAAATGCGGATGCGGTATTTTTTTCGGTTGCCGACGCCCGCGATTTTCTCTTCCAGCGCGTCGTCGTTGATCGTGTCGAAATACAGCGAGCGAATGTGATATTCGTGGCCCTGATCGAGCTGCATCAGCGGCGTGAGCGAACTGCGCAGTACGTTCAGCTCCGCCGGGGTGATGAAATACTTCAGCTCATGTCGCAGCGGAATGTTGCGGATGATCATATCGGCTCCTTAGTTGCCCGCTTCGGACTGGCAGGCAATCAGCGTCGCGTTGTGCACGCCTTCGGTGTCCATCAGCTTGTTCACAATGTCAAAGCGCTCACGTAGCTGCACCTCGACGGTCAACTCCACGCCGCCGGGGGTGACCGTCTTGCTGCGAAGGCGCTGCACCTTGATGCGGCGGATGAAGTCCATGACCTCCGGCTCGACCTGGGCGTCATAGTGGGTGACGAGCAGGAAGGTGTTCGGCGTGCGCAGGCGGAAGAACGCCAGCGCCAGCATCGCGATGGAAATGCCCGCGACGACGACCAGCGCGATGGTGTACAGCTCCGCGCCGAGCAAAATGCCCATCGTCAGGCTCCAGAACATGTAGGCCGTGTCGAGCGGGTCTTTGACGGCCGTGCGGAAACGCACGATGGAGAGCGCGCCGACCATGCCCATCGACAAGGCGATGTTCGACTTGATGCACATGACAACCGGGGTCGTGATCATGCACAGCATGATCAGCGTGTTGGCGAACGACGGGGAAAAGAGCACACCGCGGAACGCCTTACGATAGACCAGCGCGATGATCAGGCCGACGATAAAGCCCATCAGCAGCGCCAGCACCATTTTCATCGGCGTAAGGCTGGCCATCTGCTGCGCGAACCATTCGGTAACGCTTGCGTCGTTGATGATGTTCTTCATGGGATGTTTCCTCCAGACATTGATGATGTGTGATAAGGTTGGGACGCGTGTAACAAAGCTGCGCTTTTTGAAATACAGGGGCGGAGGCACATATGGCCTTAGGCCATTATTGGTACTCCGCCGGAATCTCCGGGCACGGGCCGAAATAGGACTCCATTTCCGCGTCGCTCAGCCCGAAATAGGATTGGATATCCAGCCAGACGAAGTGCGGCCTGCGGTTCATGACGCGCACGGCGCGTTCGCAGCGTGTAATCCAGTAGTTGTATGCGCCGGTTGCGTTCTTCGGCACGTCGAAACTGACCTTGGAAGGCATTTCTGTTGCCCAGCGTTCGCTGTGCATCTGCATTTCCGGCTTGATCTGCGCCGTCATTTCGTAGAAGAGCGAGACCATGTTTTCCGTCGTCAGCACGCTGTTGAACAGCTCGGCATAACGTTTCAGGAACTTGTCGCGGTATTGCGGAACCTGCACCAGCTTGCGCACGAACAGGGTGGATTTGATCTTCTCGTTACCTGCGCCGTTTTCGTTCATGTAGTAGGAGACGCAGCCGGAGGCGTATTCCTTGCCCTTGCTCTTGTAGGTGGCGTTGAACAGCCCCCAGTCCATATCGAACACCAGATAGCGCCACTTTCCGTCGCCGGATTTGGTATTGCGGTAGAAGCGCACGTTACCCGGGTCGGTGTTGCCGTAGAACGATTCGAAGATGTAGTAATCGAACATGTTGTCGATGTCAAAATTCGCCTCGACCTCGGCCAGCAGCTCGGGATCGCTGTTCAAATCGGCGTCCTTGACCTTGTTGTAGAGCGCCTTGTAATCCGCGTTGGAGCCTTGCTTCACCTGAGAGGTGGAAAGGCCGTCGGATTGCAGCAGGTCGATGTCGTCCGCGCTGGCCCATCCTTCGTGCTGGGCGACCATATCCACGCCCGCGCGTTCGCGCATGTTGTAATGGCCCCAGTATTGGCCGTTGATGTAGACGATGACGGGCTTCCATGCCTGCGTGACCAGCGTGCTTTCGGCTTGATCGATCAGCCGCGCTTCCAGACCGTCCAGCACGCGGGTGTACAGACCGTCCTGTCCTCCGTTGCGCAGAACGAAGCTCTTGTAGGTCGTGAACGGGCGGTCACTGAACAGGGCATAGTCAAATTCGCTCTTGCCGAACTGGCCGTCCGCCTTGATGTACAGGCTCTTCTGCGGCATATCCAGCGAATACTGGCCCATGACGCGGAAGCGAATGCCCTGTGAGATTTGCAGTTGACCATTTTCGTCGGTATATTCCACCCAGCCGCTGAACCAGTTCTTTTGACCAAACGTGGCTTTTTTGAACCATGGGCGGTCATTGACGTTGGGATCAATATTCGGACCATAGGCGAACGCGCCGTATTCCTCGTTGGTCAGGTTCTCCGGATTGGTCGTCAGGCAGACGATCGGCATCGTGTGATACACGGAAATCAGATACGTTTCGGAGATGATCTGCGAAGCCTCCACGCCGTCGCGATAGGCGCGCGCGCGGATGACCGTGTTGGTTTCCACCTCGATCGGCCCGGTGTAGACGGGGGAGGATTCGTTCGGGTCGGTGCTGTCCAGCGTGTAGCGGACGGTGCTGTTCGCGGGCACGTTGATCGTCACCGCGTTTTCGCCCGTCAGCGGCCGCTCATACAGGCCGCCCGCCACGTTGAAGCTCGGCGCTTCGGCGTAGCCGGTGAAGCCCTGCCCGTTCGTCTCGCCTGGCGTGGGGGTGGAATAATAGAAAAGGCCGGCCTGCCCGAGCGTGCGCCCGTAGGAGGTGTCGTCGTAGAGCTGGGGCACGACCACCTTGTCCAGAATCTGCCCGCTGGGCGTGGAGAGACAGACCGTTTCGCCCGATTTTTTCAGGTTGAAGTTGGTAAAATAATAAACGCCGTCTTTGCTCGTCTGCGTGGTATCGCAGTAGATGACCAGATAGCTGTTGTTTTCGATGGTAATGTCGGGAAACTGCCATTTGCGCGGTTTCTTAATGTTATCGGACAGGCCGTAACCCTTGAGGTTTACGGCCTGCCCGCTCATGTTGTAAATTTCAATGTAGTCGTAATAGTAATTGACGTTAGGCCCGTGCGTGGTTTTGTTGCCGGTCATGACCTCGGTGATATACAGCCCGGAGGTATTGGCGAGGCAGAACGATGTATCCATCGCGGTCATGCCCGCGCGCGTGTTGGGCAGCCCCGGCGTGGGGGTGGTGAAGACCTTGAAACTGCCGTCGCCCTCTTCGTCGCGCCCCCAGGAGGTATCCGCGGAGAGGAGATCGTAGGTCACCATGTCGATCATTCGGCCCTGAATATCCGAAAGGATGACGGTTTCGCCGTTGGAGCGCAGTTTGAAGTTGGCGTGCGGCCAGCTTCCGTCCGCCGCGGCGCGGTCCTTCTTGGAAGCGAAGACGACGAAATAGCCGTTTGCCTCGATCACGCTGCCCTGCGGGAAACGCCACTTGACCAGCTTATCCGTGCTGTCGCTGAGCGCGTAGTTGGAAAGGTCGATGGCCTGATTGGTCGTGTTGTGGATCTCGATCCAGTCGGGATAGTCGCCGTCCTCGTCCTTGAGCGTGGTGATGGAGGACGCGCAGATTTCGTTGATCACCAGCGCGCCGCTTTGCAGCACCGTGCTTGCGCGGAACGCGGCGTAACCCTCCTGCGTGTTGTCGTACCCCGGCGTGTACTGGTCGGTGATGATGTAGTCGCTGCCGCCGATCCACGTGTAGCTCATGTTGTAATCCATCGCGGGCACGTCCAGCTCCTGAAAAGCGATGCCGTCGCTGCCGAAGAGGAAGAGCTTATCGCCTGCGGAGGAAAGCTTGAATTTCGCGTGGAGCGTTTTCCCGGCTTCGTTCTGCGTGCTGTCCGAAGCGAAAACGACGACGTGTTCGCCCGCGGCCAGCGTCATATCCGGGAAGACGAAGGTGATCTTGTCCGCGCGGTCGGAAAGGCCGTAGCCGCCGATGTTGACGGGGCTGTCTCCCGTGTTGGTGATTTCCACCCAATCCGGGAAAGCGCCCGTTTCATCCGGGAAAGCGCTTCGGTTGGAGGACATCGCTTCCGTGATGCGCAGGTTCGTGTCGCCGCTGGAAACGGCGGCCTCGTCAACCTCCGTGCCGGATACGTTGGCGGCCGGGGTCTGCGCGATTTTCGGCGCGAAGAAAATCATCAGCACGACGAACACGCTGAGCACAATCAGCAGCGGCAGGGTGCCGCGCTGGGGCTTGACGCGTTTGATGGCGCTGCGCTTTCTGCGCGGCGGACTGGTATTTTTCATCCGGTTGGAACGCATGA
>CAKTXH010000125.1 GCA_934630975.1 uncultured Clostridia bacterium
AAGGCAAAGCTCTGCAAAAGCTTCATTCTCCAGTTCGATTCTGGATGGCGCCTCCAGATGAAGACTCAGACGATTGTTGTCTGGGTCTTTTCTTATGGAGAATGGCGCGGAGCATCAACCGAAAAGAAAAGCGAGGGTTTGATCGACCTTCGCTTTTTTGTATTCCGTTTTCTCATCAACCCGGGAAGAATTCGGTCATCCCTCGATTTCCTTGCAGACGTTTACCCAGCCTTTGACGTTTGCAGCCTGCTCCAGCTCGGGGAGGGTCAGCTTCACGGCGCTGTGGTCGTTGCCTGCCGCGGGGTAGACGGTTTCAAACTGCCGCAAGCTCTCATCCAGATAGACCGTCACATCCTCCGGGATGCCGAAGGGGCAGACGCCGCCCGGCGCGTGGCCGACCAGCCGCTCGACGTCCTCAAAGGGGATCATCTTCGCTTTGGTGTGGAAGGTATCCTTATATTTGCGGTTATCGACCTTCGCCATGCCTTCCGTGAGAATCAGAACGGCGGTATCGCCCTGCAAAAACGACATGGTTTTCGCAATCATGCCGGGCTGAACGCCAAGCGCCTGCGCCGCTTCGGCGACGGTCGCGGTGGAATCGGCCAGCTCGATCACATGATCCAGAAAGCCGCGGGAAGCGAGATATGCTTTTGCTTTTTCGATGGACATGGGAAAGACTTCTTTCTATATCAAATTGGACATGGCGCGCGATGGGGTTTTCGAATTGGGGCAGGCTCAGTCCCCTTTGCGCATCGCGCACAGGTCGATCATCAGGCGGATGGCGAATTGCTCAAAGGTGGAAAAATAGGCGATTTCCTTAAAAAACTGCCGATGAGTCAGGAAGAAGGCCAGATAGGCGAGCGGCTTTCTTTTTTCGATAAGGCGCAGGCGTTTGGTCTGCAAGGCTTTCCAGCGGTCGCGCTGAATCCGTTCCGCCTCCGCGCAGTCGGTTCGCGCAAAGACGGATTCGTAGGTTTCCATTGGGATGGAAATCAACTCTTTGCGGCTTGCCGCCGGGTTGCCCTGCAAAAAGGAATACTTAAATGCCAGCGCCAGCTCGTAGGGCCTGCGGATGAAGGGAATATGGCGCTGCGCGTGCTCGCCCTGCGCCATGCCGATGACGTTGGAACCGTGCAGGCGGTAGAAAAGCAGTTGGTCGGGGCAGTAATACAGCCCGCCGTGCAGCGCGGCCAGCAGGTTGAGAATCCAGTCGTGCGTCCAGAGCTGATCCAGCCGGATGTATTCCTGCGCCAGTTCGCGGCGCACGGCCATCGCGCAGCCCTGCCCCTGGTTGCGGCCCAGCATCTCAGAAAGCGAAATCTGGACGGGCGCGGAGGGTGCGCGCAGAACGCGGTCGGAAACCCACAGGTTTTCGGTCGGCGCGGAGGGGGCCAGAAGGTTTCCATTCGCGTCGATGGTTTTGAAATCCGAAATCAGGGACAGCATGGCGGGGTTGGCTTCAAAATAACGCAGCATGGTTTCCACCTTGCCGGGCGCCCAGCGGTCATCCTGATCGCAGAGGAAGAGGATCTCGCCGCTGCAAGCCCGGATGGCGCGCAGAAAACTGGCGCGGAAGCCGTGATTTTGCTCGGAGGTCAGCACATGCCAGCGGATTTCGGGATGCGCCCGCCGAAACTCGTCGAGGATGCGCAGCGTGCCGTCGGAAGAGCCGTCGTCGCTGACGACAATTTCATCCACGGGGCGGGTCTGGGTGCAGACGGAGGCAAGCTGTTCGGCGAGAAAGCGCTCGCCGTTATAGGTGCTCATGGCGACGGAGCAGAACATAATCGCCCTCCTTGGAAAATGCAGGAATAAATCTTATTATAGCACGGATTGCCGCGGGATGCACGAAAAACCCGCGGCGGAAAACCCTGGATTTTCCGAAAGGATTCGGTTTTTCGCAGGAAAAGGAAAGGCGTTTGTCGAAGCAAAGGAAACGTTCAGACTGTAGACAAAAAGCTATTCTCCCCCGAAGGGGGAGAATAGCCCTTTCCGCAAATGAAAGAATAGCTGAATTTCTTGATTTTGCCATTTGAATCAAGTCTGCTTATGTCAACAAGCTGAGGTTCGCGGCTTGGCCGTGAACCTCCCCAAAGGAGATTCATCATGCAACAGAAAGTCGTTCGAGCTTTGAAAGCGGCGCTGCCGGCGCTCGTCCTGCTGGCGTGTCTGGCGCTGTCCGTCGGCACGTTTGCGGTCTATGGTCAGCATAATTTGGATTCGGATATGTCCTCGGAGTTTGTGCTGGCGCAGCTGCTCAACGAAGAGGGCAAGCTGGATTTGACCGATAGCTGGTATTATTCCACGGAACTGCGCATCGTCAGCCCCGTGCCGCTCTATCAGCTCGCGCTTAACCTGTTTGACAGCTGGCATGCCGCGCGAACGTTTTCCATCGCCGTGCTGCTGTGCGGCGTGGCGCTGTCGCTTATCTATCTGGCGCGCGGGCTGGGCGTTTCGATGACGGCTTCGCTGCTGTGCGCGGGCGCGCTGGTGCTGCCCATCACGACCTATCAGGCCTTTACGCTGGTCTACGGCGGGTTTTACACGACCTGCGTGATGCTGACGTTTGTGGAAATCGGGCTGGTGCTGCGCATGGATAAGAAGCGCTGGATCGAGCCGCTGCTGCTTATCGTGCTGGGCGTATACGGCGGCCTGAACGGCGTGCGCATGCCGATGGTCTGCGTGGCGCCGCTGCTGGCGGCCTGCGTGCTGGCGGTGGTTCCCGATATGCGCCGGTGCGGCAGTTGGAAAGAGATCGTCAGGCTGCCGATGTTCCGTTTCCTGCTGGGCGGCCTGCTGCTGACGGCCGCGACGCTCATCGGCTACCTGATCAACGTGAACGTATTGGAGAATCTTTACGATTTCAAGCACTACGACGAAACGATACTCAACCCCATCCGCGAGCGGAGCTTTGTCGATCAGCTTATCGCGCTGACGTCGTTCTTCGGCTATCGCAGCGACGTGCAGCTGATGTCGCTGGAAGGCGTTGTGAGCCTGCTGGCGCTGTTTCTTCCGCTGCTTGGCGTAGGGGCGATGATCGCGCTGCTGCGGATGAAGCTGAGCGGCCGCGAGCGGATCGTCGCGCTGTATGCGCCCATTGCGCTGATGATGGGTATGCTGATTAATACGTTGGTTTTGCTGAACGACGAAGCGACAAAGGGTTATTCTGTCAGTTACTACATGCCGGCGGTGCTGCTGCTCGTCTTTGCGCTCTTCTGGCTGCTGGAACGCTTTGAATGTAAGATGCGCGCGCTGCGCGTTCTGCCGATGCTGGCGATTGTGTGCGCGTTTCTGGCGGGCAACGCCGTCTACCGCGACCGCAATATGCACACGTACAGCACTGAATTGGAGGATATCGCGAGATACCTGATGCAGGAGGACTGCGTGCAGGGCTATGCTACATTCTGGAACGCCAACGTGCTGACGGAAATCACCGACGGCGAGATCGACGTGTACTGCGTGGACAACTGGAACGACAGCGGAGTGCCCATGAACGTATGGCTTCAGCGCAAAGATCATGAGGACTGGGAGCCTGTGGGCAGCATGTTCGCCATCTTTAAGACGGAGGATTACCAAAACGGCGTGCCCGGCTGCGACGACGAGCATATGTTCTATATGTCCGATAACCTGTGCGTCGTCATTTACGACAGCAACGAGGAGTTTTTGGCCGCACGCGGCGCACTGTAAGCCGTTTGGATGAGAGAAAAGAAAACAGAATGAAGAAAATCCCGCGCTGCAAACGTGAAAAGACGTTTGTGGGCGGGATTTTTAATCAGAATCGGAGAAGCAAAAAGAAAAACCCTCAACGGCGCGAAGCTCGTCAAGGGTTTTTATGGTGCACCCAACAGGATTCGAACCTGTGGCCTTTTGATTCGTAGTCAAACGCTCTATCCAGCTGAGCTATGGGTGCGAGTTTTTAATTTTCTGTTCCGTGTCGCTCGGAACGAAAACTATTATATCGCGTGGCGCGAAGAATGTCAATACTTTTTTTCAAATTTTTTTACAGTTTTTGCTTCGGCTGAAAACGAGGGGTTTTCGGGCGGAATTTCGGCGACTTTTGGGGCAGGACGGACTTTTCGAAAATCGGAAAGCATAAACGACTTTTTTCTTTGTAAAAACAGGGAAAAACCGTCGAAAACCTGCAAAAGATGCGCGGGACGGATCAGGGCGGAGGAAAAGATAGACATCGGATGTTGCGAAGCGCCTAACTGTGGATAACAGAAATTATCCACAATAAAGCGTTCAAAACGCGGATTTGCCTGTGGATAACTGTGGATAACTCAGTGGAAAACCCGTTTTTCCAGCGATTTCTACAAAAACCGCTGTGGATAAAAACGGGGATAACTGTGGGGGAAATGTGGGCAAACGGGGGATAACCGGCGGGGCGATTCGACAAATTGGTTGCAAAAAAATAAAATTGGGCAAAACCATAAACTTTATGGCGCGGACAGGTCATCATTTGGGCGAAGCCGTCATAGTTGTGGCTCGGGAAAAGAGAGGGGGGCGGCCATGCGGGTTCGAACGATGAAATGGACGTGGCTCACGGCCAGCGCGCTCTGCACGGCGCTGCTGTTTGCCTGCGCGGGGGAGAACGCCGTGCAGACCTTCCGCGCGCAGACGCAGCGGGTTGAAACGGCGCAGCCGCAGGAGGAAGGGCCGCTTTCGGGCTATGTGATTGCGCTGGACGCGGGGCACGGCGGCTATGACGGCGGCGCGGTCGGGCGGGTGAGCGGCACGCCGGAGAAGGGGCTGAACCTCGACGTGGCGCAGCGGCTGGCGGCGATTTTGGAGGAACAGGGCGCGCAGATCGTCATGACGCGGACGGACGACTACGCCCTCTGCGACGACGACCCGCCGATCCGCAAGAAATTGCAGGATATGCAGCGCCGCGCGGCCATCATCGAAAGTGGCGGCGCGCAGCTGGTGCTTTCCATCCACATGAACGAATACGCGGGGCGGAGCCAGAGCGGGCCGCAGGTGTTTTATCGGGAGGGATGCCCGGCGGGGCGGCTTTTGGCGGGCGCGATTCAGGAAACGATGAACGAAGAACTCTCCCCCAAAAAGACGCGCGCGGCGCTCGGCGGGGATTACTATATCCTGACGCTGGGCAGGCCGAGCGTGCTGGTGGAGTGCGGCTTCCTATCCAACGCGAAAGAGGAAGCGCTGCTTTTGACGGCGGATTACCGACAGCGGGTCGCGCAGGCGATTGCGCGCGGCGTTTTAGCATGGGCGAATCTGCCGGAGGAAAAGCCGCAGGCGCTCCCGGCGGTGGATCGCGGCGACGAGCCGCATGCGGAAACGTGAACGGCAGACGACTTGTCAACCCGGAAGATGAAAAGTATTCAAGCTTTGACAGGATAACGGCTTTTTTGAATAAATATGGCTTGACAGCCTGTGGATGGCGTGATAAGATAATTGCACATATTCCGGCGATGACGAGGAAGAATCCGCGTGGAAACGCTAAGCGAGGGAGCGGCGGTGCGAGGCTCCTGCGGGGGCGCGCGGGCTGGTCGCCTCGGAGCCGCAGGCTGAACGCCGTTTGGCTGCGTAGGTCTGCCGGTTTTCCTCCGTTATGGGGAAACGAGCATGGTTTTTGTGCTCAATGAGCGTGCGCAGGCACGGAATTTAGGTGGTACCGCGAAAGCAGCCTTTCGCCCTAAAGCGGGGTGAGAGGCTGCTTTTTT
>CAKTXH010000126.1 GCA_934630975.1 uncultured Clostridia bacterium
TCCTTCTCGAAGTGGAAGATATCCACCATCGAGCCGGGCAGCATGCTGGTGTCGCCCGCGTCCTCGACGCGAACCTTGCGCAGCATCTGATGAACGATGACCTCGATGTGCTTGTCGCCGATGCCGACGCCCTGGAGGCGGTAAACCATCAGAACCTCTTTCAGCAGATGCTCCTGAACGGCCTTCACGCCGAGAATGCGCAGCAGGTCGTGCGGGTTGATCTGGCCTTCGGTCAGCTCGTCGCCCGCCACAACGCGGTCGCCTTCCTTCACCTTCAGGCGGCTGCCATAGGCGATCGGGTACGCCTTCATGCTGCCGTCGTCGCTGGTGATGATCAGCTCGCGCTTCTTCTTGTTCTCGCCCAGCGAGATCGTGCCGGAGATTTCCGCCAGCATGGCCTCGCGCTTCGGCTTGCGCGCTTCGAAGAGTTCCTCAACGCGCGGAAGACCCTGCGTGATATCCTTTTCGGAAGCAACGCCGCCGGTATGGAAGGTACGCATCGTCAGCTGCGTGCCCGGCTCGCCGATAGCCTGCGCGGCAACGATGCCGACGGCCTCGCCGATGTTGACATAGCCGCCGTGCGCCAGATCCTGGCCGTAGCACTTCACGCAGATGCCAGTTTCGTTGCGGCAGGTCAGCACGGAACGAATCTGCACAGCCTTGATGCCGCAATTGATGATCTCGTTGCCCTTGTCGTAGGAAATCATCTCGTTGCACGGCACGATCACCTCGCCCGTCAACGGGTTGATCACGTCCTCGGCAGCCACGCGGCCAACGATACGGTCGATCAGCTTCTCGATCGGGTCGCGCTCGGAGCCGATGGCGGTCACGGTGATGCCGCGGATCTTCTCGTGGCGGCTGGCGAAGCAGTCCTGCTCGCGGATGATGACCTCCTGAGAAACGTCCACCAGTCGGCGGGTCAGGTAGCCAGAGTCCGCGGTACGCAGAGCCGTATCGGACAGCGCCTTACGGCTGCCGTGAGAGCTCTGGAAGAATTCCAGAACCGTCAGACCCTCGCGGAAGTTTGCCTTAACCGGCATTTCCAGCGGGCGGCCGGTCGGGGACGCCATCATGCCGCGCATGCCGGCGAGCTGGGAGACCTGGGAAATGGAACCACGAGCGCCGGAATCCGTCATCATGCGGATCGGGTTGAACTCGTCCATGTGATCCATGATCTTGCTCTTGACGTCGTCCGTCGTTCTGCTCCAAACCTTGACGACGCGCTCGTAGCGCTCCTCGTCGGTGAGCAGGCCGCGCTTGAACTGACGCTCAATCGCGCGGACTTCCTTTTCGGAAGCTTCCAGAATCGGCTTCTTCTCCGGCGGCACGATAACGTCAGCCACGGCCACGGTGACGGCGCCGATGGTGGAATACTTGTAGCCCATCGCCTTCACGTTGTCCAGCACGCGGGCAGTCTCCGCCACGCCGTGCTTGCGGAAGCACATATCGACGATCTGGCCGAGCTGCTTCTTGCCGACCTTCATGTCGATTTCCAGCGCGAACATGTCGTTAAGCGTCTCGCGCGGCTTGAAGCCCATATCCTGCGGCACGTTGCTGTTGAGAATCAGGCGGCCGAGGCAGGTCTCGATGCGCTTGTAATAGATATTGTCGCGGTTGCCGCCGGTGATGTTGTTCTCCGCCATGTATTCCGGCGTGACCTCGCCGTCCCACTTGCGCGCGATACGCACGGTGATGCGGCTCTGGAGATCGATCTGCCCGCAGAGGTAAGCCATCATGGCCTCGTCCTCGTTGGCGAAGCAGCGGCCCTCGCCCTTCGCGCCCGGGCGGATGCAGCTCAGGTAGTAGCAGCCGATAACCATATCCTGCGACGGAGAGATAACCGGCTTGCCGTCCTGCGGCTTCAAAATGTTGTTGGCGCAGAGCATCAGGAAGCGGGCTTCCGCCTGCGCTTCCATCGAAAGCGGAACGTGCACGGCCATCTGGTCGCCGTCAAAGTCCGCGTTGAACGCGGTGCAGGCGAGCGGATGGAGCTTCATAGCTTTGCCCTCGACGAGGATCGGCTCGAACGCCTGAATACCCAGGCGGTGCAGCGTCGGCGCGCGGTTCAGCAGAACCGGGTGCTCCTTGATGACGCTCTCGAGGATATCCCACACGCGGGTCTCGCCGCGATCCACCATGCGCTTGGCGCTCTTGACGTTGTGCACGATGCCGGTGTTGACCAGCCGCTCCATGACGAACGGCTTGAACAGCTCCAGCGCCATGCCCTTCGGCAGGCCGCACTGATGCAGCTTGAGTTCCGGGCCGACAACGATAACGGAACGGCCGGAGTAGTCCACGCGCTTGCCCAGCAGGTTCTGGCGGAAACGGCCCTGCTTGCCGCGCAGGAAATCCGACAGGGACTTGAGCGCGCGGTTGCCGGGGCCCGTCACCGGGCGACCGCGGCGGCCGTTGTCAATCAGCGCGTCCACCGCTTCCTGAAGCATGCGCTTCTCGTTGCGGACGATGATATCCGGCGCGCCCAGCTCGAGCAGGCGCTTGAGGCGGTTGTTGCGGTTGATCACGCGGCGGTACAGGTCGTTCAGGTCGGAGGTCGCAAAGCGGCCGCCGTCAAGTTGAACCATCGGGCGCAGATCCGGCGGCATCACCGGGATGACCTCGAGGATCATCCACTCCGGCTTGTTGCCGCTGGAACGGAAGGCTTCGACGACTTCCAGGCGCTTGATCGCCTTGGCGCGCTTCTGGCCTTCGGTCTCGCGCTCGCGCTCCTTCTCGGTCAGCTCGGCGATCTCGGTGCGCAGCTGTTCGCTGAGCTGGTCGAGGTCGAGCTTCTGAAGCAGCTCACGGATGGCCTCCGCGCCCATGCCCACGCGCAGCGGCGCCTTGCCCATCGCCACGTCGGCGGTATAGCTCGGCGCGGTGATCTGCTGGCGGTATTCCGTCTCGGTCAGGATGGCGTTCGGACGCAGCGCGGTGCAGCCGGGATCCAGCACGATGTAAGAGGCAAAGTACAGCACCTTTTCCAGCGCGCGCGGGCTGATGTCAAGCAGCGTGCCCATGCGGCTCGGGATGCCCTTGAAATACCAGATATGGCTCACCGGCGCGGCCAGCTCGATGTGGCCCATGCGCTCGCGGCGCACCTTGGAGCGCGTCACTTCAACGCCGCACTTGTCGCAGATGATGCCCTTGTTGCGCACGCGCTTGTACTTGCCGCAGTTACATTCCCAGTCCTTGGTCGGGCCAAAGATGCGCTCGCAGTACAGGCCGTCGCGTTCCGGCTTGAGGGTGCGGTAGTTAATCGTTTCCGGCTTGGTGACCTCGCCGTGGGACCACGCGCGGATCTGCTCCGGGGAAGCCATAGAAATCTGAATGGAAGACAGGTTTGTCAGTTCCGACAAAGGGGTACACTCCCTTCTCTACTTATATCAGGCCGCCGCCGCGCCCGAAGGGCGGCGGGGCATTGTTGCGTTTATGTCCCGGAAGAAACAATTACTTGTCATCCAGGTCGTCCAGGGAGATATCCTCGAAGCTGGGCACGTCGTCAAAGTCAAACACATCGTCGTCGGTGTCGAAGTCGTCTCCGCCTTCTTCATCCTCGGCGTCGTCCGCGTCGGTGTCGGCTTCTTCGCCGCCGGTCGGGAGCGCGGCGCGTTCGTTCTCGCTCTCCTCGCTCTGGCTGCGGTCGAAGCCTTCCTCTTCGTCCTCAAGCTCCTTGATGACGATCTCGTTGTGGTCGCTGTCCAGCGCCTTCACATCCAGGCACAGGCTCTCAAGCTCCTTGATGAGCACCTTGAAGGACTCGGGAACGCCCGGCGTCGGGATGTTCTTGCCCTTGACGATGGCCTCGTAAGCCTTCACGCGGCCCACGATATCGTCGGACTTGACCGTCAGAATCTCCTGAAGCGTGTTGGCCGCGCCGTAAGCTTCCAGCGCCCAAACCTCCATCTCGCCGAAGCGCTGGCCGCCGAACTGTGCCTTGCCGCCCAGCGGCTGCTGGGTCACGAGGCTGTACGGGCCGGTGGAACGGGCGTGCATCTTGTCGTCAACGAGGTGATGCAGCTTGAGGTAGTACATGTAGCCAACGGTAACGGGGTTATCGAACTGATCGCCCGTGCGGCCATCGTAGAGGATGGTCTTGCCGTCGCGGCGCTTGCCGCCGGCCTCGAGGGCGTTCTGAATCTGCTCGAAGGATGCGCCGTCAAAGTCAGGCGTAGCCACGCGCCAGCCGAGCGCCTTGGCCGCCATGCCCAGGTGCATCTCCAAAACCTGACCCAGGTTCATACGGGACGGAACGCCCAGCGGGTTCAGCACGATCTGCAGCGGCGTGCCGTCCGGCAGGAACGGCATGTCCTCCTGACGCAGCACGCGGGAAACGACGCCCTTGTTGCCGTGACGGCCTGCCATCTTATCGCCGACGGAAATCTTACGCTTCTGGGCGATGTAGACGCGAACCATGCGGTTGACGCCCGGGGCCAGCTCGGCGTGATCCTTGCGGTCGAAGACCTTCACGTCGACGATGATGCCTTCCTCGCCGTGCGGCACCTTGAGCGAGGTATCGCGAACCTCGCGCGCCTTTTCGCCGAAGATGGCGCGCAGCAGGCGCTCCTCGGCGGTCAGCTCGGTCTCGCCCTTCGGGGTCACCTTGCCGACGAGGATGTCGCCCGGATGCACTTCCGCACCCACGCGGATGATGCCTTCGGCGTCCAGATCGCGCAGCGCGTCGTCGCCGACGTTCGGCAGGTCGCGGGTGATTTCCTCCGCGCCCAGCTTGGTGTCGCGCGCTTCGCACTCGTACTTCTCGAGGTGGATGGAGGTGAATACGTCGTTGCGGACCAGCTCTTCGGAGAGCAGAACCGCATCCTCGTAGTTGTAGCCTTCCCACGTCATGAAGCCGATCAGGATGTTGCGGCCCAGCGCGATTTCGCCGTGGTCGGTGGATGGGCCGTCCGCGATCACGTCGCCCTTTTTGATCTTCTCACCGGCGGAGACGATCGGGCGCTGGTTGATGCAGGTGCTCTGGTTGGAGCGCGCAAACTTGATGAGCTTGTAGGTGTGCGTCTCGTGCAGCTCGTCCTCGATGATGATCTGGTCAGAAGAAACCTTCTTGACGAAGCCGTCCTCGCGGGCGCGCAGGCACACGCCGGAATCCTTGCCCGCCTTGTACTCGATACCGGTCGCAACGTAAGCGGCTTCCGGGCGGAGCAGCGGCACGGCCTGACGCTGCATGTTCGAGCCCATCAGGGCGCGGTTTGCGTCGTCGTGGTCGAGGAACGGAATCATGGCCGTCGCGACAGAAATCACCTGGCGCGGGGATACGTCGATGTAATCCACGCGGCTCGGCTCGACGCTCTGAACGTCGGCGCGCACACGCGCGGTAATGCGGTCGTTGACGAACGTGCCGTCCGGGTTGAGCGGCTCCTTCGCCTGCGCGATGTAGCAGCCGTCCTCCTCGTCCGCGGCGAGATACACGATCTCGTCGAGCACGCGCGGCTTGTCGCCGCTGTGGTCGATCAGGCGGTACGGCGCCTCGATGAAGCCGTATTCGTTGATGCGGGCGTAAGTCGCCAGCGAGCCGATCAGGCCGATGTTCGGGCCTTCAGGCGTCTCAATCGGGCAGATACGCGCGTAGTGCGAATAGTGAACGTCTCGAACTTCGAAGGACGCGCGGTCGCGGTTCAGGCCGCCCGGGCCAAGCGCGGAAAGACGGCG
>CAKTXH010000127.1 GCA_934630975.1 uncultured Clostridia bacterium
TTGCGCAGGCTGGCCAGCGAGAACACCTGGAATCCGCCGGAATCGGTGAGGATCGGCTTATTCCAGCTCATGAACTTATGCAGCCCGCCCGCCTCTTTGATCAGGTCTTCGCCGGGGCGGATGTGCAGGTGATAGGTATTAGAGAGGATGATCTGCGAGCCGACCTCGTTCAATTCGCGCGGGGTCATGCCCTTGACGGTCGCCTGCGTGCCCACGGGCATGAAAATCGGGGTCTGGATGTCGCCGTGCGGGGTATGCACAACGCCGCGGCGGGCATGGGTTTTCGCGTCCTTCTTCACAAGGTCAAACGTTACGGGTGATGCCATTCTTTTTTCCTTTCTGCGCCAAGCGCTGTACACGCGCACGCGCGGGAGACGGGGTGGGGGACGTTGGGGCGCTGCCTCAATCGTCGCTTTTTAATAAATCCTTCAGTGGCTTCTTTTCGCCGTCCGCGGCGACGACCTCGTAAACGCCCGCGCCGATCATCAGGAACATCGCGCCGACGCCAAGAATCGCAAACGGGGTGCTGCTGTACAAGCGCCATACGCTGTCCAGCGCCGCGCCGATAAAAATCGGGATGCAGCACGTCGCCAGCAGCGCAATGCCGATTCCCTTTTTGCGGCGGGATTTTTCATCCGTCAGCTCCTTGAGCTTCATCAGCTTTTTGCGCAGCGCCGCGCTCAGGGAGAACCGGCCGCTTCGAACCTGTTCGCGGTTCTTCGGCTTCTTCGCCGTCACCAGACAATAAACGCCCATGCCGATCATCACAAACATGTTCACGCAGCCGAGCATGCCGCCCACGTCCTGCATGTTGTATATGGACATCAGCGCGACCATCAGCATTATCGGCGCGACGCATGCGCTGCAAAGCGCCGAGCCCATCGCGATTTTGTGCGCGTAGGCGTTGCTCTGCTTCACATAGTCGGCGGCTTCGTCCTCGGTCATCTGCGGCCAGCGCGCCGCCGCCCGGTGCGCGCCCGCCTCTTCAAAGCCCTCGCGGCGCATCTGCGCGGGGATATCGGCGTAATCCGCTAGCGTCCGCTGCAAAGCCGCGTCCGCGCTCAAACCCTTTTTCTGCAATTCGTCGTATCGGTCAAGCATCTGCCCGAGCAGATTGACGCGGTACAGATCCTCCATCGGCTCGTGGGCAAACGCCTCCGTCTTTTCGAGGATGAAGCGCTTAAACGAAAGCTCGACCTCCTCGCGCGCAACCGCTCCCTGCATCAGCTTTCCCTCCCTGCAATGGTTTTGATGATTTCGCCCGCCATAATCAGCCCGACGACCGGCGGCACAAAGCTGACGCTGCCGGGCGCATGGCGGCCATTGCTTTCGTCGGCGACGACCTTCAGCGGCTCTTCGGTCGAGTAAACGACCGTGTGGTGCGCCACGCCGCGCTTTTTGAGCTGAAGGCGCATCACGCGGCAGAGCGGGCAGACGCTGGTTTTGGCGATATCTGCTACCTGGAATCGCGTCGGGTCGAGCTTGTTGCCCGCGCCCATCGCGCTGACGGCGTATACGCCCGCTTCCTTCGCGCGGCAGACCAGCGTTACCTTCGCTTTCACCGTGTCGATGCAGTCCGCAATCGCGTCAAACCGCGCCAGATCGAGCGTTTCGGCGCTCTCCGGCGTGTAAAACATGCGCAGCGGCACGACCTCGCAGGCCGGGTTGATATCCCTCACCTGCTCGGCGATGACCTCGACCTTCGGCCTGCCGACGGTGGAATCCATCGCGACGGCCTGACGGTTGATGTTGGAAACGCTCACCACGTCGTCGTCGATCACCGTGATATGCCCCACGCCCGCGCGCGCCAGCGCCTGCACCAAATGCCCGCCGACGCCGCCTACGCCGAAGACCGCCACGCGCGCTTTTTGCAGGCGCTCCATACCGGCTTCGCCGAAGATTAGCTCTGTTCTTATAAATCTCTCATCTATCATGAAACAGTCTTTCCCACTTCAAAGGATTTCGTGCCTGCTGGCACGACCAAAGGGCTTTCCGATCGCCCTTTGGAAACCTTCGGGCGAAAATAAAGTTTTTGATATATGAATTTCTCGTTTTTCTCCATTGGCCGCGAAGCGGACAATGAAACGGGAAGTCCAGAAACCTCAGGTTTCTGGCAGGGTTTGGGACGGAGTCCCAACGTCCCCTTAGAACTCGCAGTTGCCCGGCGTGCGGGGATACGGAATCACGTCGCGGATGTTCTCGATATCCGTCAAATACATGATCAGGCGCTCGAAGCCCATGCCGAAGCCGGAATGGGTGCAGCCGCCGAAGCGGCGCAGATTCACATACCAGTCCATCTGCTCCTTGGAGATGTGCAGCTCGTCCATGCGCCCGGTCAGCAGATCGAGGCGCGTCTCACGCTCGCTGCCGCCCATCAGCTCGCCGGAACCCGGCACCAGCAGGTCAACGCCGCGCACGGTCTTGCCGTCGTCGTTCTGATACATGTAGAACGCCTTGATCTCCTTCGGCCAGTCGTAAACGAACACCGGGGACTTGAAGTGCTCCTCGGTCAGATACTTCTCGTGCTCCTTGAACAGATCCTCGCCCTGCACCGCCGGATGCTCGAACGGATGCGTCGCATGCTGCAAAATGTCGATGGCCTCGGCATGCGTCACGCGCGCGACATGCGACTTCGTGAGCGTTTGCAGCTTCTCAATCAGGTTGCTCTTGGCGTAGCCCTGAAGGAACTCCAGCTCCGGCATCGCCTTATCCAGCACTTCCTGCACGACGGACTTGAGGAAGTCCTCCTCGATATCCATCAGCCCGTTCAGGTCGCAGAAGCAGATTTCCGGCTCGATCATCCAGAATTCCGCCGCATGGGTCTTCGTGTTGGAGTTCTCCGCGCGGAAGGTCGGGCCGAAGGTGTACACGCGCTTGTAGGCCAGCGCGTAGGTTTCCGCCTCCAGCTGACCCGTCACGGCCAGCGCCGTCGCCTTGCCGAAGAAATCATTCTCCGCCTTATACGGCTTGCCCATCTCCTGATTGGTCACGGTGAAGGTATTGCCCGCGCCCTCCGCGTCGTTGGCGGTGATCAGCGGGGTATGCACGTACACATAGCCGCGGCTCTGGAAGTAGTTGTGCACCGCCTGCGCCGCAATGGAGCGGACGCGGAACACCGCCTGGAACAGACGCGTGCGCGGGCGCAGATACGCGATATCGCGCAGGAACTCGAGCGTGTGGCGCTTCGGCTGAAGCGGGTAATCCTCCGTGCAGTCGCCCTCGAGGATGATCTCTTCCGCCTGCATTTCCAGCGCGCCGTTGCGACCCGGAACAAGCTTGCCCGTCGCGCGCACAGCCGCGCCGTTGCGGATGGTCTGCACTGCGGCGAAATCCTTCACCTTGTCGTCGTAAACGATCTGCATCGGCGCGAGCACGGTTCCGTCATAGAACTCGATAAAGCCGATGCTCTTTTGCTTGCGGTGGTTGCGCACCCAGCCTTCCACCGTCACAACCTGACCTTCCAGCGCATGGCCCTTGGCGGCCACGTCGCGCAGGTCGAGCACATTCTGATTCGCCATAGCTATTTCCTCTTTTCCGCAGACCATTTGTCCGCGTTTCTTTCTGTCTACACCGCTATATGATAGCAAAAATGCCTGCAAAAGGCAAGGAGTTTATCGCCTGCCCGCCTTCATTTCGCCGTAGGTATACAGCATCAGCCCGGCGATCACCGTCAGGCCGCCGACGAGCAGCGGCAGCGTCACCTGCTCGTGGAACAGCACCAGCGCCCAGACCGCCGCGCCGATGGGTTCGGCCAGCAGCGCGAAGGAAACCACGTCCGCGCTGACAAAGCCGAGCAGATAGGTCATCAGCGCGTGGCCGCCAAGCGTGCAGGCAACCGCCAGCACGATAATGCCATAGAGCGATTCCCCCGTCACCCGCAGCCCGCCCGCAAACGGCGAAATCAGCAGCAGGAACACCGCCGTCACGCCGTAAACGAACGTCATGAAGCCCAGCGCGGGCAAATCGCGCCGCGCCGCGCGGCTGGTCAACCAGTGCCCCGCGATAAACGCCGCGCCAATCAGCGCCAGCGCGTCGCCCAGCAGGCTGCCGTGTTCGCTGCCCATCGACAGCAGGCCGATGGCCGCCGCGCCGATGACCGCGACCACCGCGCCCGGCACGGCTTCGCGCTTGATCGGCTCGTGCAGCAGCACGCCGGAGAGCGCCGCGACAAAGAGCGGCTGGGTGCAGACCAGCGCCGTGGAAACAAACGTCGAGGCGAAGCTGAGCGAGGTCATCCAGCAGGTATAATGCAGCGCGAGCAGCAGCCCCGCCGCGCAGGCCAGCGCGACCTGCTTTTTCGGCGCGCGGCAGACGGCCTGCAATTCGCCGCTCCTGAGCGCGGGAATCAGCAGCAGCAGGAAACTGAGCGCCATGCGGCCAAAGGCGACCATCACCGGCGACGCGCCGCAGGACAGCGACCATTTGACCATCGGCCCGGAGACGCTTACGCCCGCCACGGCGAGCACAACAAGGAGCGCTTTCTTTTGATTGTTCATGGCTGTAACATTCACCCTTCCACCGCCTGCGGGCGGTCCCCCTCCCCTTAAAAGGGGAGGTTTTCGCGTTCTTTTGTTCCGATCAAGTCGAATCGGCTTTCCCTTATCTGCCTTTCTTTAAGCAGCCCCTGACCTTCCCTTGCAAGGGAAGGGGGACCGCGTGAGCGGTGGAAGGGTGAAACCTCTACGAAAAAGAAGGCTGCCCTGCTTCCCGCGTGACAGCCTCCTCTTGATCTTCATTTCGTCTTCTTAGTCTTCGGTTTCTTCCGGCTGGTTTTCAGAGTTCTCCGCGCCGACGTCCATATCCAGCGAATCCGCTTCGGTCGGCTGCATGGTTTCGCCGTTATCTTCCGCGGTCTCCTCCTCGTCCTCGTCGCGCTCGGTCGCGGTGACGCAGACGATTCGGCTGCCCTCCTCGACGCGCATGACGCGCACGCCCTGAGACACGCGGCCGATGACGGAAATATCGCTGACCGGCATGCGGATGATCGTGCCGTCGTCGGTGATGAGCATGATATCCTCATCCTCGTGCACGAGCAGCTGCGCGGCCATCGGGCCGGTCTTATCCGTCAGGCGCATGGCCATGATGCCCTTGCCGCCGCGGCTCTGAACGCGGAATTCGGAAACGTCGGTGCGCTTGCCATAGCCCTTCTGGGTGATGGCGAGCACCTGCTTGCTCTCTTCGATGCGCGCGACGGAGATCACCTCGTCGTTTTCCGCCAGATCGAAGCTCTTCACGCCCATCGAGTTGCGGCCCATCGAGCGGATATCCGTCTCTTTGAAGCGGATGGCCTGACCCTGACGCGTCGCCAGCATCAGCTCGTCGTCGTCGCTCGTCAGCTCCACGCCGATCAGCTCGTCGTCCTCGCGCAGCACGATGGCAATCAGGCCCGCCCTGCGCAGGTTGGCGAATTCATCCAGCGCGGTCTTCTTAATCAGGCCGCCCTTTGTCGCCATGACCAGATACTTGCCCTCGCTCTGTCTGGGCAGCGGAATCATCGCCGTGACCTTCTCCCCGCCGGTGAGCTGGAGCAGGTTGACGATCGCCGTGCCCCTTGCCGCGCGGCCCGCCTCCGGGATTTCATAGCCCTTGAGGCTGTACACGCGGCCGCGGTTGGTGAAGAACATGATCTCGTCGT
>CAKTXH010000128.1 GCA_934630975.1 uncultured Clostridia bacterium
AAAACGGATCGGAGCAAATGAAGAATGGCACGTCCAATAGCGCGTGAAGCTGCGATGCAGCTCGTATTTGAACAACTCTTTGGCGGGGATGCGACGGCTCAAACCCTCGTTGACCTGATTGACTACAACCCGAGCGAGAAGGACAGCACTTATATCGACACCGTGGTTTCCGGCGTTAAGGAGCATGCCGAGGAGCTGGACGGCGAAATCGCGGCCTGCCTGCGCGGCTGGACGCTGGCGCGTCTATCCCGCGTGGATCTGGCGATTATGCGCCTTGCCGTGTACGAAATGCAGTACACCGGGCTGCCGGCGGCGGTGGCGATTAACGAGGCGGTTGAGTTGACGCGCAAGTATTCCGGGGAGGAATCCTGCCCGTTCGTCAACGGTGTGCTGGGCACCATCAGCAGAAAGCTGGCGGCGCAGGCATGAGAGCTGTTCTGGGCATTGATACAAGCTGCTACACGACATCCTGCGCGCTGGTGACGCCGGAGGGCGAGATTCTGTCTTCGTCCAGGCGGCTGTTGGCGGTGGAGGATGGCGCGCGTGGGCTTATGCAGTCGCAGGGCCTGTTTCAGCATGTCAAAAACCTGCCGCAGATGGTTCAAAATGTGATGGCCGACGTGCCGGACGCGAAGATTTGCGCCGTGTGCGCAAGCACCCGTCCGCGCCCGGCGGAGGATTCGTATATGCCCGTGTTCCGCGCGGGCGAAAGTCAGGCACGCGCAGCAGCTGCATTGCTGCGCGTGCCTTTTTATCCTGCCAGCCATCAGGAAGGCCATGTGCGCGCGGCGATGGTGGACGCTGGCATCGACGAGGCGAAGCCGTTTCTGGCGCTTCATCTATCTGGCGGCACGACGGAAATTCTGCTCGTCGAGGCGGGAAAGCTGACGCTGCTGGGCGGCAGTCTGGATCTTCACGCCGGGCAGCTTGTGGATCGAACCGGCGTCAGGCTGCATATGCCGTTTCCGGCCGGGCCGTCACTTGAAAAACTGGCGATGCAGGGCAAGGCACAAGGGCTGATCGGCGTATCCATCAAGGGTGTTAGCTGCAACATGGCGGGCGCGGAAAACAAGGTGACCCGCTGGATTGAAAGCGGCGATATGCCGAAAGAGCAGATTGCCGCCGAGGTTTTTGATTTCCTTTGCCGAAGCATCCTCCGCATGATCGCCGCTGCGGGCGAACAGACGGGAGCCGGGCAGGCGCTGCTTGCAGGCGGCGTCGCATCCTCGACGCTGCTCAAGGGCATGCTGCTGGAACGGGCGAAAAAGACGAGACTGGGCTGTAAGCTTTGCTTCGCGAGGCCGGAACTTTCCGGCGACAACGCGGTGGGCGTTGCGCTGCTGGGCGCGAAAGCCTATCAGGCGGAGCATCAAACCGATTGAATCGAATGAAGAGAAGAAAGAATCCTGAAATTCTGCGGAAAACAACAGAGGAGGGATTTGGATGGCGATGACGTGGATTGACGGCCGAGAGGTCGCAAAAAAATGGAAGGGAAACGCCGCGCAGCGCGCGCAGGCGTTGACGGAGAAGGGTATTACGCCGCACCTTGCGGTTGTGGTAGCGGGCGAAAACCCGGCCAGCCAAGTTTATGTGCGCAACAAAGAAAACGCCTGCCTGCGCGCGGGAATCCGCTCGACGATTGTACGTCTGCCGGAAAGCTGCTCGCAGGAGGAGCTGGAAAGCGCGGTGGCCGCGCTCAATGCAGACCCGGGCGTGCACGGAATTTTGGTGCAGCTGCCGCTGCCGAAAGGGCTGGACGAAACGCGGGTTCTGGCGTTGATTGATCCCAACAAGGATGTGGACGGTTTTCACGCCATGAATACGGGCAGACTGATGAACGGTCAACCCGGCTTTGTGCCCTGCACGCCGCTGGGCGTGATGAAGCTGCTGGAAGCTTATGAGATTCCCACGCGCGGCAGGCATGCGGTGATCATCGGACGGAGCAACATTGTAGGCAAGCCGATGGCCATGCTGCTGCTGGCAGCGGATGCAACGGTGACCATCTGCCACTCCAAGACGGAGAATCTGGCGGAAATCACGCGTCAGGCCGATATCCTCGTTGCGGCGGTCGGCAGGCCGAATTTTGTGACCGGCGACATGATCAAACCCGGCGCAGCGGTGATCGACGTGGGCATTAACCGCGTGGATGGCGCGCTGGTGGGCGACGTAAACGCGGAGGAAGCGGCGCAGAAAGCCGCCTACCTCACGCCTGTTCCCGGCGGCGTTGGGCAGATGACGATTGCCATGCTGCTTTCCAACACGCTGGACGCGGCGGAACGCTATGGCCGCTAAGCTCGAATTGACCGTCTCCCAGCTTAACGAATATGTGCGCAGGATGTTCCAGATGGATCCGATGCTGCGCGCCATCGAGCTGAAAGGCGAAATCAGCAATCTGAAATTCCATCAATCCGGCGCGCTGTTTTTTACGATGAAGGACGAAGCTGCCGCGATTTCCTGTGTGATGTACGCCAGCGACGTGGCCGGCTTGCAAGCGACGCCGTTTGAAGGCATGCGCGCGCTGGCGGGCGGAAGCGTGGCGCTGTATGCGCGGGGCGGGCAGTACCAGTTTGTCGTGAAACAGCTGCATGCGCAGGGTGTGGGCGTGTTATACGAGCGGCTGCAAAGGCTCAAGGAAAAGCTGGGGCGCGAGGGGCTGTTTGAGCCGGAAAGAAAACGCGCCCTGCCGCCGTACCCCGATACGGTCGGCGTGGTTTCTTCGCCGACGGGCGCGGTGATTCACGATATTTTGAACGTATCGCTGCGGCGCAACCCGGATGCGCATATTCTGCTTTGCCCGGTTCGCGTACAGGGTGTCGGCGCGGATGAGGAGGTTGCGGCGGCCATTCGGAGGCTCGAGCGGCTGGAACATGTCAGCGTAATCATCGTGGCGCGCGGCGGCGGCTCAATGGAAGACCTGTGGACGTTCAACGAGGAAAGCGTTGTCCGCGCGGTGGCCATGTGCAAAAAGCCGATTGTTTCCGCAGTCGGGCATGAAACCGATGTGACGCTCTGCGATTTGGCGGCGGATCTGCGCGCGCCGACGCCTTCCGCGGCGGCGGAGTGCGTGACGCCGATTCGAGATGATCTCGTCGCTTCAATTGAGGCGATTCGGCTGAGCATGAGAGAAAGTGCGGAAGCCTGCGTTGAGGCGCAGGAAAGCGCGCTTCGCCTTGCACAGGCGAAGTTAAACGCCAATCGCCCGGATATTCGGCTGAAGCGGCAGGCGGAACTGCTGGAACAGCGGAAGCAGGCGCTTTTCCGCGCGATGCGGGAGCAGATGACGAAGCGGCAAGGCGCGCTGGACGCACAGCAATCGGCGCTTGAGCTGCTCAGCCCATACGCCGCGTTGAAACGCGGATATGCCATCGTGCAGAAAGACGCGCGCACGATAACGAAGGCCGCGCTTTTGCAGGCGGGCGAAACCATTTCGGTTCGCTTTGCGGATGGCGTAATTCGCGCGAAAGTATGGAGCGAGGAGGATGAGCATGGCCAGAAAGCAGACGTTTGAAGCGGGCATGAGCGAGCTGGAAGCGCTGACCGAGCGGCTTGCGGAGGGCGACATGACGCTCGACGAGACGATGAAGACCTACGAAAAAGGCGTGGCGCTTGCCGCGCAGCTCAAACAACAGCTTGCGGATTGCCGCAAACGCGTGGAACAGATTGACCCGGACACGGCGGAGATCACGCCGTTTGAGGAGAAAAATCATGGAATATCGTGAGCAATATCAGCGCTATGTCGCGATGGTGGAAGAGACGATCGAGCAGATTCTGCCGCAGACCGAGGAAGAATGTCCGAGCGAAACGCGCATCCCCAAGCGCCTGTGCGAGGCGATGCGTTACAGCCTGCTGGCCGGAGGAAAGCGCGTCCGCCCGGTGCTGCTGCTGGCGACGTGCGAAATGCTGGGCGGCGACGTGGAACAGGCGCGCGTACCGGCTGCCGCGCTGGAAATGATTCATACGTATTCACTGATTCACGACGATCTGCCCGGCATGGACAACGACGATTATCGGCGCGGAAGATTGACCAATCACAAAGTTTTTGGCGAAGGCTTTGCAATTTTGGCCGGAGATGGATTGCTTAATTATGCGTATGAGTGTATACTAAACAATGCGCTGGCCTGCGGCGAAAATCTGGAAGGGCATATCCGCGCGGCGCAGGAGATCGCGCGGCGCGCGGGCGTGAGCGGCATGGTGGCCGGGCAGAGCATTGATTTGCTCAGCGAGCACCACGAGCCGAACGAGGCGACGCTGCGGTATATCCACACGCATAAAACGGCCGATCTGCTGACGGCGCCGCTGCTGGCCGCCGCCTATATCGCGGGCGCGGACGAGAAGGAGATTTCCGCACTGGCGACATTCGGATTCTGCGTCGGGCTGGCGTTCCAAATCGACGATGATTTGCTGGACGTGATCGGCGACTCGAAGGATATGGGCAAACAGACCGGCATGGACGAGCAGCGCGGCAAGATGACCTGGCCGGGGCTGGTCGGCGTGGAGGCCGCGCAGAAAAAATCCCGCGAGCTGTGGACGCGGGCGGAAGAAGCGCTCGAAGGCTTCGGCGATTCGGCGTGGTTCCTGCGAGCGTTTGCCGAAGCGCTGGCCAAGAGAAAGAAGTAAAAGAAACAGGGGGAGCAACCGTGTGGTCTATTTTACTGAATATTATCAATAACCGCGTCATTCAGGCGGCGGCGCTGGCCTGGGCGATTGCGCAGGCGATTAAAGTGCTGCTGACGCTTGCTATCAGCAGGAGGTTTGACCACACGCGTGTGCTCGGCTCCGGCGGCATGCCGTCTTCACATTCGTCGATGGCCTGCGCGATGCTGATGGTGATCGGCCTTCGCGAGGGTTTCTCCTCATCCGTCTTTGCGCTGGCGTTCTGTTTTGCGGGCGTGACGATGTATGACGCGGCGGGTGTGCGCCGCTCGGCGGGCAGAAACGCCGCGGTGATCAACCATATCGTCGAGGGTTTGTCGGGCAAGGGCTTTAACTTTGACGACGAGCATCTTAAAGAGCTGGTCGGTCATACGCCCGTTCAGGTGCTGGCGGGCGCGCTGCTGGGGATTCTGGTCGGCGTTTTGATGGCGTAAAGAAGCTGACCCGCGCCTTGGAGCGTCGGAAAGACGATTGAAAAAAGGAAAAAACCGTGCTATAATAGAGCGCAGGTGGTGCAGTATTCTAGTCAGCAAAGTTCTCTCTGAAGACGGGGCTAAAAATCCGTTAAAGGGCATATCGATGAAGTTTCTGGCGCTGGCTGCTGACGCCCAGTCGGGGGTTGGCGCTGGAAGTAAGAACTATGGGCGGCCGTCAATGGCATGGCGGAGCTCGACCCATTTTTCGTGGAGGCATGACGGCTTTGCGTCATGAAAACCTGCATGGTGGTACAAAAGCTGCCTGCAGTGTAGCCTGCCTTGAGCGGTTGTGGTGGATCACGGAACAACGCACGGTGACCAAAGGCTCACGGAAGCCGCCGCGATCGCTGTGTGAAACCACGACTGCAAAAGAGGCTAGGAAAGAACCGAGGCTGCCGAGGAAAGCTCCTAGACTGTCGATCAGGATATAACAGAGATTACAGTGTGGTCT
>CAKTXH010000129.1 GCA_934630975.1 uncultured Clostridia bacterium
TGTGTAGCAACTTTCATTCTACCAGAGTTTGTAAACTATGTCTCTTTCTTTTTGCGCAATTTATTGTACCTTATCTTTCTTTTAAATCCCGCGCGAGGCGGCCTTTGAAGCTCCATGCACGTCCTCTTTTTATTGTATCGCCTTCGCTTTTCCCGCCAAATAGACAAAAAACGCGGCGTGTAAAGCGCTTTTACACGTCCGCGTTTTTGTCAAATTTATGGGCGCAGCCCCGCCGAAAGCGAGCCTTCTATGAAACGGTTCAACGCATGCGCAATTTGATCCACGTTCCGCGTATCGTCGTCCGTCCACTCCTGCAAAATGCCGATGATGGCGTGGCAGTGATACCGCAAAAACAAGTTCACATCCGCCGCCGGGTATCTTTCGGCAACGTTTCCCTGAAAAGCCACCTGCTTAAAGAAACGGTAACAGCCGTCAAACAGCATCTGCCTCAGCTCCGCGCTTTCCTGCGCGAGCGCCTCATCCACCAGCTTTTCGCCGTTCCGCTCGAGCATCCAGCTGAGCTTTCGAGCCGCTTCGGCAATGCTGTCTTTCATATCGGCGGGCATGCAATCACCTTGTATCGTTCAGAGAAAACGGCTGTTTTTTTCTTATGCCGCATCGTTGATCTTCCTCTATGATACAGGGTATGCGGGCGCGCGTCAAGAGCATGTTTCGCGGCATCATCCGCGCCGCTTACGCCCGCCCCGCGCCGCAGAATTCCGCGATTGCGGCAACCAGTTTTTCAATGCGGATCGGCTTGGAGAGGTGCGCGTTCATGCCCGCCTCGAAACACTTCTGCGCGTCCTCCTCAAAGGCGTTGGCCGTCATCGCGATGATGGGGATGGTCTTTGCGTCCTCACGCGCCAGCGCGCGAATCGCCCGCGTCGCGCTGAGGCCGTCCATGTTGGGCATCATCACATCCATCAGGATGGCCGCATACGTGCCCGGTTCGTGGTTTTCAAACGCCTCCAGCGCCTTCCGTCCGTCCTGCGCCACCTCGACCTCCGCCCCGCGATCCGTCAGCAGCATCTTGATGATTTCGGAATTCAGCTCGTTGTCCTCGGCCAGCAGCACGCGCAAGCCGCGCACATCCGCGGTCTCCGCTTCCCGCGCCGCCTGCTGCGGTTTGGGCGGCTCGTCGGCAATCTCAAACGGCAGGGTGATCGTAAATTCGGATCCTTCGCCCAGCCTGCTGCCGACCTCGATGGTTCCGCCCATCTTGTCAATCAGGCTCTTGACGATAGCCATGCCCAGCCCCGTGCCCTGATAGACGCTCCTCGCGTCGGTGTGCTCCTGCGCAAACGGATCAAAGATGTGCGCCAGGAACGCCTCGCTCATGCCGATGCCCGTGTCGCGGATCACCCAGCGGTAAGTGACGATCCCATCCGCCTCGCCGACGCACTGGCAGACCGTTTTCACGCTGCCGCCGACCTTGTTATACTTGATGCAGTTGCCGTAGATATTCAGAAACACCTGCCGCAGGTGCAGCGGGCTGCCGTATACGTTGCCGATCTTCACCCGCTCGGCCTGCTGCCGGTCGTATTCCAGCGTAACGCCCGCCTCCGTCGCGCGCTGCTCCACGATGGTCAGAATATCGCGCGAAAGCCGGTTCAAATCGAGCGGTTCGTGCGCCAGCACGATTTCGCCGCTTTCCAGCTTGCTCATTTGCAGCACGTCGTTAATCAGGCTGAGCAGGTGGTTCGCCGCCACCTTCATCTTCTCCCGGTTGGCGGTGAGCAGCGCGACATCGTTCGGATGCGAATCGTCAATCTCAATCAGGCCGACAATGCCGTTGAGCGGCGTTCGAATGTCGTGGCTCATGCGGGAAAGGAAGCTGGTCTTGGCCGCGTTGGCGCGATCCGCCTGATCGACGGCGGCGCTCAGCTCGGCGTTCGCAGCGCGCAGCTTTTCCGCATATTCCTGCTGAACGCGGTACTGCCGCTCCCGGTAACTCTGCGCCGTGCGGAAGCGGATCACCTTGATGCACGCGAGAATCACGGCATAGAGAATCAGCGCAAACAGCATATTCCGCGGCGTCGTTTCAAACACCGCCCGCTCCGGCATGTAGACATAGACGTAAACGTTCCGCCCGCGCGCCATCAGGCCGAAATACTGCCTGAGCGAACCCTCCGCCTGATTCGTGTGCACCAGTTCGTCGGTTTTATGCGCCTCCCGAATCCGCCGCAGAATCGCTGTTTCATCCACGTTACGGCCGACGAGCGTTTCGTCGTTGCTGGCCACAATGGCGCTCCCGTCGGTGACGACAACCGTGCCGCTCGTTTCGAAGCTGTATCCCGAAAGCAGCGACGCAATGGACAGCCGAAACGCGTCGATGTATTCCACCGGCGTGTGATAATACGCCGCGACGACGCCCGGCGCATCCCGCCGCCCAACGGCCGCCAGATCGACCGTGCTCCCGTCCGCGCACACGTAGCTCGTGGCATATCGCTTTTCCGGGTAAAGCGCCACATCCAGCAGCGCCGAAGAATCCAGATATTCGTTCAGCCGTTCCGCCGGCTCGCCCGCTTCGTGGTAATCCGACAGAATGCGCCCGGTTTCATCCAGCAGAATCACCCCGGAGACGTAGCCCAGCCGGGCGTAATCCGCCAGCGAAACCTCCTCCCCGCCGTCTTTCTCCAACTGATGGGCAATCTGGTTGGCGCTTTCCAGCACGCGCATCAGGCTCTTCGTCTCGTTGGCCAGCTCGATGCGGTTGTATCGGTTGCATTGCTCCTTGACGTATTGCACGGTCATCGCCATCTGCTGCCGCGCGGAAACCAGATCCGAATGGGTCGCCACCAGAAACACGCTGCCCAGCAGCGCCAGCGCCAGCAAAACTTCCATATGGATGGGGCGGATGGAGACCCGATCAGCTCTGGATTTCGCTTTCATCGTCATTCCCCTCCATGTACCGCCGCGGTTCCTCCAGATACCGCCTGATGATCTCTTCCATCGTCCCATCCTCCCGCATCTGCGCGAAGGTATCGGAAAGCGCCTGTTCCAGCCCGCGTCCGTCGTCCTTCGCGAAGGCCACGCCCAGCCCGACGGTCAGCAGCGGTTCCTCCAAAATGCGATACTCCAGATGATAATCCGCCATGCATTGTAGAATCGCCGTCTCGTGCGCGGCGATAGCATCGACATAGCCCTTGCTCAAAAACGGGTAAATCAACTCCCGGTTTTGCAGCGAAAACACCTCGCCCAGCGCCGGGATGCGCGAATCGGCATGCGAAACGAAAATCTCCTCCGGCTTCGTCGTGGATTGAACGGCCACCCGTTTGCCCGCCAAATCGGCAAGCGTGAAAATATCGCTGTCCTTCCGCACCGCGACCACCTGACGGCTGACCATGTACGGCGTCGTCCAGCGGTATTGATCCTCCCGGCCGTCGATGGAAAAACTGCCCCATATGCAGTCAATCGCGCCGCTTTCCACCAGTTCCTTTTTATCTTCCCAGTCAATCACCGAAAACTCCGCCCGATAGCCCATCCGCCCGAACGCTTCGGTTGCCAGATCCACATCAATGCCTGTCGGCAGGCCGTTCGCATCCTCATAATTATAGGGCGGATAGTTGTCGCTGCCGACCACAATCACGGGCCTGTTGTCGCTTACCGTCTGCTTTGCCGCGCTCTGACGGCTGCATCCGCCAATCAGCACCGCCATACACGCCAGCACGACGGAAAATGCGGCGGCCTTTCTTCCCTGCATAGCAACACGCTCCTGTTTCGTTTGTAAACCCATCCTACTTTGTAATATATTTCGCAATTCGGCATTTATTCCGTTTTTCGCTCATTTTTTCACAAGCGTCACGGCACGCTGCCGTTAAATGGTTTCATCAAAAATAAAAAGCCGCCGCCTTCGTATCCACCTTGACACAAAAGCATGCGGCCTCTCATCCCATTCTTTTCATCTATACAAAGGTTTTTCCTGTACAAAAACCTTACGAGCCTTCTTCTTGATTACACCAAATCCATACTTTTTCATGCATCAAGTCATTATATCATACCACATTCGCGAAAGAGTGGAAAGAAAAATTTTTTCGCCGGTTTTTGGGTGGAGCGTTGAAACGGAATAGGCAGAACGTTCGAGATTCAGCTCTCCTCTCTCCTCGCTCGCCGGTCAGGCCGTTTTCTTCCTCCTGGCAGCGTTCGGTTTATGGACCACGACCGGCACGCTCGCATCGTCAAACAGACGGAAAGCGCAGCAAAAAAAGCCTGCGAAAACCATCGCAGGCTCAGAAGCATACGGGCGGGAACGTCCGGAACATTTACAGCGTATTATACGCGGTCGCTCTCGTCGAACGGATCGCCGCATTCCGGGCAGAATTTCGGCGGATGCGCCGGATCGGCTGGCTGCCAGCCGCACTTGTCGCAGCGGTAGACCGGCGCGCCTGCCGGGCGCTTCGCGCCGCATTCCGAACAGAACTTGCCGGTGTTGACCGCGCCGCAGGAACACGTCCAGCCTGCCGCGGGCTGGGGCTCGGGCTTTTTCGCGCCGCATTCTGGGCAGAACTTGCCGGTGGCCGTCGCGCCGCAGGCGCACTTCCAGACGTTCGCGCCCGGCTGAACCAGCGCGCTCTGCTGCGGAGCTTGCGCCTGCTGCTGCGCGCCCATCTGGAACAGCTGCGCCGCGTTGATTCCGCCGCCCTGCTGGGCCATATTCATGCCCATGAAGCCGGTGAACGCGCCGCCCTGATTTTTCGCGGCGTCCTGCATGGCCTGCGCCTGCGCGCCCACCAGATGCGCCGCCGCCATGTTCGCGTTGCGGAAAACGGCGTTCTTTTGCAGCTCCTTGATCATCGCCTCGTCCTCTTCGGAGGCTTTGACGGAGTTTACGCCAAAGGACACGATCTCCACGCCGCGCAGATCCGCCCACTTTTCGGAGAGCACGTCGTTGAGCGCGGCGGCGATCTCCGTGGTATGCCCCGGCAGCGCGCTGTAGCGGACGCCCATCTCGGAAATCTTTGCGAACGCGGGCTGAAGCGCGGTCAGCAGTTCGCTCTTGAGCTGGCTGTCAATCTGTTCGCGCGTGTAGTCGCCCTCCACATTACCGCAGACGTTCGTGTAAAACAGCATCGGGTTGGTCACGCGATAGCTGTATTCGCCGAAACAGCGAATGGAAATATC
>CAKTXH010000130.1 GCA_934630975.1 uncultured Clostridia bacterium
CCTGATAGCCGTAGAAGCAGAATACGCCGCCCCACATCTCCCGCAGGGAGCACATCGGCACGCGTGCGGAACGAACCGGGCCTGCGCCGCCGTCGGGGTAATCGCTCATGAACAGCGCAAGCTGGCGCGTGGAGCCGTCCGCCTGAATCGGCATTTCATACGTCAGATCGGCGGATGCGACGCCCCAGTTCGGCAGCGCCGCCGGGTGCGGGTCGATGGAAACGAGCGTCGGGCGGTATTCGCCGTCAAACGCTTCGCCGGTGATGGGATTCACGCCGTCCTCCACGGGGTTTTCCTTGGGCATTTTCAGGGTGATCTTTTCCGAGCCGTAGGATTTCGGCGCGCCGAGCTGCTGGGCGTAGCCGCTTGCGGAAAGGCCGGACGCGCTCAGGTCGAAATCGCCTCTCGCCGCGCCCGCGCCTGCGGGAACGGCCAGCAGCGCGCACAGCGCGAAAGCCGATGTCAGGTGTAGAATTCGATTCATGTCGTATCTTCCTCCTTCAACAACGGGTCGATTTTGAATAAAAGGCCGCGTGCATCCTTTGTAACGACGCGCCGGGCGGCGGTTGGGGCAGCCGCACGACAGAGGTTGGTTGGTTCTTTCACTTGTATAGACGTAAAGAAGCCGCGAAATGTTACACTTTTTTTAAGGACTATGACAAATTTGTAATTTTTACAAAAATAACCCGAAGGTGTAAAAAATCCGGCGGTTCTTGCGTCTAATACAGTAGAACAACCTACACAAGGAGGGAAACACCATGCTGTCACTGGCCGCGCTTTCCATCAACCGCTTTTTCACGCCCGCGCCGAAGCTCAAACGGGAGACGCCCGGCAGCCGCACGGCGACCCTGCGCGCGCTATCCGATTTGGGGGAGAGCGTCGCCTCGAGCGTACACGCCATCTACGCGCCCAGCCGCCTGTATCTCTGCGTGGCGATGCAGCCCAAGCCCGAGGCGCTGAGCGCCCAAAATCTGGCGGATAAAAAGGCCGCCGCCGGGCACTTTGATGTGGATGAAAACTGGAGCGCCGCCGAGGTCAACGCGCGCTGGGGCAAGCGCGCCGTGCTGACGGACGAAAATGGGCGCGTGCTCGACGGCGCGGTTCGCGGCGCAAGAGGCATGACGGACGCTGGCGCGCGGGAGGTTTTCTTTGAATTCAACGCGCTGGAAAGCTACCCCGAGCCGATGTATCTGGCCGCAGGGGATGCAAGGGTGAGGGTGAGATAAGCCAAAGAGAGAGGGACGTGCCATGAAAAAGATAGCGAGCGTTGCCGGATGGATGGCCGCGCTTATGGTCGCATGTTGTCCGTGTACGGCGGAAATGAGCGTTCAGGACGGGCATGCATACGGGCAAAGGGAGATAGACGGAAAACGGATCGTCTATGATTTTGACGTGCCCGAAGAAGTGGAAAGCGTAAAACAGTATCGGACGGAAGCTGTTCGGATGAAGCTGGGGTGGGTGGAACAAATCCTCAAGCCATACGTTCAGAAGCCGCGTTCCGGCGACGCTTGGGATTTGATTAACGACAGGCAATGGAACGATACCAATTTCTGCTGCTTTGAACAGAATGAAAGATACGCATGTGAGGGCGGCAGTTACATAGGGCCTCGTAAAAAATCAGACGACAGGGATATTCAAGCGGCGAGCGATGTGGTCTTGGCGCTGCTGAAGGAAATGAATCTATCGGATTTCGAGTATCCGTTCTATACGGCTACTTCGCAATGCAAATCCATAGAGACGGCGATTGAGCCGATTTCCTCGGAAGAAGAATACATTCGGGTCAAGGCGCTTCCCGATTCAACCGTTCGGGAATATTACGAGAAAGAAGCGCTCGGAAAAGAACGAAATCTGATCGTCGTTCGATTTTTGATGGACGATATTCCGCTTCGCATCAGCGATACGCAGCCGCACGAGAAAAAAGGCGATTTGGATGAGGTGGTCGGCTCGGCGGGAATCTTTGTGCTCAACGAGAACAACGAAATCATCCGCGCCCAAATCAGAAAGTATGTTCACGCGGTTGGCGAAACGGGAGAACGCCAAAAGGTTTTGCCGTGGCGGGCATGCATAGATGAAATGGCCTTGGGCGTCATTCGCGGAGAAGAAGTGACCATCACGGAAGTTGAACTGAATCTGGTTGCAGGGAACGACGGAATAACATATCCCGTATGGCGGTTTTCCGGATATTCGGATTTAAGAAAGCTGAGAGAGGAAAATCCGGAAATCACCATCAATTCGTCCGATTTTTCCTGCTGCGTGGATGCATGCAGCGGGCAGTGCCTTTATTATTAAACGCGAACACGCCGCGCGGATCGACCCGCGCGGCGTGTTCGTATACGAAGGAGAGAGGGGGGATGTTTGAAGGTTATTCATCTATGTAAAAGGGTCAAACCCTATTTGACGAAGAATAAGAATTTATGCAGAGTCAGGTAACGCTTCGCTCCCTGACTCCCGTTTTTTGCTGCGCAAAACGGGTGACGCCGGGCTACCGCCCAGACCTGTTTGGGGGATAATCCCCCAAACCCCTATTTCGCTTCGCGGCGGTTTAAGCGGCGGCGTCCAGACCGACGACCTGCGCGATCATATCCATCGCGCCTTCCAGCGTCATATCGCCGCGGCGCGCCATCATCAAAATGCCGTAAAGGGCAACGCCGGTCAGCCGCTTGGCGTCGTTTTCATCGCGTCCGCTTTCGCGGAGCGCCTGCGCCGTCATCCTTTCCAGCGCCGGGCCCATATGCGCATACACGCGGTCGCACATATCGGTATACAGCGCGGCGTGCTGCGGCAGGCACAAGTCAGCGGTCAGCGGCGCGGTGAAGCACTCGTGCCAAACCTCCGGGTGCATCAGCTTGGCGAATTTCTCGCGCGCCGTGCCTTCGCCATCGGCGATCTGCTCGGCCAGCGTGCCCAGATAGCTGCAATAGCCCTCGACGACGGCCTTCACCATATCGTCCTTGGTGGTGAAGTAATAATAGAACAGCCCTTTGGCCACATCCACGGCGGAAACAATTTCCGACACGGAGGTTCTCACAAAGCCCTGCTGCGCAAACAGCTTTGCCGCGGCGGCCACCATTTCCGCCTTGCGTTCTTCCGGTTTCTTGACGACGCGCATCGCGTATTCCTCCTTGCACCATGCTCCGCCTTGTTTTGCGGGCCGTGGTTTCTTTTGATGGCGTTATTGTATCAGCGCCGCGCGGCCTGCGCAACGGCAAAGCGCCCAATGATACGCGAAACGGTTTCAAATGTCAATTTCTGCGATTTATCTTACAGTGTGAGATATTATGGCGTTCAAAAAAACCATCCTTCTCTCAAGAAAAGAATGGTTTTTGAAGCGGTTTACGCGCCCGCGACGCTCAGGCTCTTGACCAGCACGGAGGGCGAACCGATGGGCGAAGCCTCGAACAGCAGGTCGCCGCCCACGTCGGTGATATCCTTGAGCAGCTGATAGAAGTTGCCCGCAACGGTGAATTCCTCCACGGCGCGGGAAATCTTGCCGCCCTTGATTTCGTACCCGCGGGAGAGCAGCGAGAAGTCGCCGCTGATGGGGTTCGCGCCCGCGTGCAGGCCGGAAACCTCAGTCAGGTACAGGCCGTCGCCGAGGTTGGCGAGCAGCTCTTCCTGCGTCAGGCTGCCGGGCTTAAAGAACAGGTTCGTCGGCGCGACCTGCCCTGCGCCCGCCGCGTTGCCGGTCGTCTGGCAGCCGGCCTTTTTGGCGGTCTTACGGTTGTGCAGCAGGGTCTTGAGCACGCCGTTTTCGATGATGTGCTTGGTCTTCGTCGCCGCGCCTTCGCGGTCGAACGGGCAGCTGGCCAGCCCCATCGGCATCAGCGGGTCATCCGTCAGGGTGACGGATGCGCTGGCGATGGTTTCGCCCTCGCGCCCGGCGAGGAGGGAAAGCCCCTTCTGCGCGTTATCGGCGGAGAACACGCCGCAGAACGTGGCGAGCAGGTCGGCCATCGTCGTGTTTTTGATGACGACGGGGTAAACGCCGCTCTTCATGCGCCCGGCTTCCAGCTTGAGCAGCGCTTCGCGCTTGCAGTTTTCGGCCAGCTCGTCGGCCTTGATCGCGTCCAGACCGTAGCCCCAGCGGATTTCGTAATCCGTGGCGGCGTGCTCGCCGTCGCGGGCGACGGTATTGGCCATCGCGAAAATCATGTTGCTGTGGTGGGAGAGATCCAGCCCCAGCGTGTTCTTGAGGGTGAAGGTCTCCTCGCCGGAGGAGACGGCGCAGGTATCCGGCGTCAGGCGCGGATCGTCGCTTTTCAGCTTCGCGTCGATGTCGCGCGCCAGCGCGATTTTCTGCTCGGCGGTGATATCGGTCACGGCCTGCGAAGCGTTGCAGACGGAGGCATAGCTGCCATCCGGGGGCAGAATCGCGTCCTGCTCGTCGGTTTCAATCAGCGCGGCGCTTTCCAGAACGCCCTGAATCAGCAGGGGGATGCTTTCCTCGGTGATGGCCTGCGTGCTCGCCGTGCCGATGCGGCCGTTGACCTGGCCGCGGAGGGTCAGCCCGCTGCGATCGCTGACCTGATAATCTTCCAGTTCGCCGCGGCGGACGCGCACCCGGAAAGAATCGCTCTGGGTGCAGGCAGCTTCCGCCGGGGCGATGCCCGCCGCCTGCGCGGCCTCAAAAAGACGGGAGATAAACGTATTGAGTTCCATGCTGATCCTCACTTTCCGCCGACCGTCAGGCTGCTGACGCGGATGGTCGGCTGGCCCACGTTGGTCGGTACGCTGCCGCTGAGCGAGCCGCACATGCCCTGGCCCATCGTCATATGCTGGCCTACGCGGTCAATGCGCATCAAAATCTGTTCGCCCTTGCCGATGAGGGACGCGCCGCGCACGGGCGAGACGATCTTGCCGTCGCGCACGAGGTAGCCTTCCTGCACGGCGAAGTTGAATTCGCCCGTCGCCGGGTTGACGCTGCCGCCGCCCATCTGCGCGGCGTACAGGCCGTCGCCCATCGTGCGGATCATCTCGTCCTCGTCGTCATGGCCGGGGGCGATGAAGGTGTTGCGCATGCGGCTGGTCGGCGCATAGGTGTAGTTTTCGCGGCGGGCGCTGCCGGTCGGGGCCATGCCCATCTTGCGGCCGTTGAGCCTGTCCACCATGTAATTGCGCAG
>CAKTXH010000131.1 GCA_934630975.1 uncultured Clostridia bacterium
CCCTCGGCTCAACATTCGACGATCCATTGCGTCAAATCAGCCGTCAATGGAGTACCGTACAGCTAATTATAGCGCAACAATTCGATTTCGTCAACTGTATTTTTACTTTTCGCCAAAAATTTGTTTGTGAGCGCAAATCAGGCCATCTGGCCTTCCATCTTTTTGCCGCCGAGCACGTGCAGGTGCAGGTGCTTCACGGTCTGCTGCGCGTCGTCGCCGCAGTTGGACACCACGCGGAAGCCGCTTTCCACAATGCCTTCGCTTTTAGCGACCTGCGCCGCCACGCGCATCAGGTGCGCCAGCGCCGCGTCGCTCTCGCTTTGCGCGTCGTACCAGCCGCTGACGTGCTTCTTGGGGATTACCAGCACATGCACCGGGGCCTGCGGCGCAATATCGCGGAACGCCAGCGTCGTTTCATCCTCATACACCTTCGTGCTCGGGATTTCGCCCGCAGCAATTTTGCAGAAAAGACAATCGCTCATGTGGATCTCTCCTTTTTCGTTTTCGATGATTTCGCCCGTCAGTTCCTCGCCGTCCGTGCCCGTAATCCTGACCCGCGCGATTTCTCCGGGCTTTCCGCCCTTGACGCATACGCGCATATACCCGCCGGTATAGCCCGCGCCGTTGCCCTGCCCGTCGATCTCCTCGACGAGCACATCCTCTTCCTTGCCGATTCTCGCTTCCAGCGCCCTTTTTTCCAGCACGCGCCCCAGCGCGATCAGCTCGCGGGCGCGCTCCTCGCGGACATGTCTGGGCACGCTGTCCGGCATGAGCGCGGCTTTCGTGCCCTCGCGCTCGGAATACGGGAAGACGTGCATCCGCGCGAATCCCGCTTTGGTGCAGGTGTCCTTCGTCTGCGCGAATTCCTCCTCCGTTTCGCCGGGGAAGCCGGTCATCACATCGGTGGTCAGCGCGCAATCCTCAAACGCTTCGCGCAGCATGGCGCAGGCGTTCAGGAATTCGCCGCTGGTGTAGCGCCTGTGCATGCGCGCCAGCACCGTATCGCTGCCGCTTTGCAGCGCGAGGTGGAACTGATGGCAGACCTTCGGCATGCCCTTGATCCCCTCGACGAATTCCGGCGTGACGACGACCGGCTCGAGTGAGCCGAGGCGGACGCGCGCAATGCCCGGCACGTCATGCGCCGCGCGAATCGCGTCTAGCAGCGTCGTGCCGTCCTTCACGTCGCGGCCATAGCTGGTCAGGTGAATACCCGTCAGCACGACCTCCTTGAAGCCCGCCTCCGCAAGGCTCTGCGCCTCCGCCGCGATTTCATCCACCGGGCGGGAGCGGATCGGCCCGCGCACCGACGGAATGATGCAGTACGTGCACCAGCGGTCGCAGCCCTCCTGAATCTTCATCGTCGCGCGGGTATGTCCCTCGTGCGCATGCACCGTCAGGTGCTCAAACGGCGCTTTGCGCAGCGTTTCAACGGCGACCAGCGCGCAATCCTGCACCATCGCCTGTTCCAGCAGTTCGACGACCTCGCCGCGCCGCTGTGTGCCGAGCACGAGCCGCACACCGGGCAGGGTCAACTCGTCCGCCGCGCGCTGAGCGAGACAGCCGGTCACGACAATCTGTGCCAGCGGGTTTTGGCGATGGCACCGGCGGATGATCTGCATGCTCTTTTTATCGCCCGTGCCCGTCACGGTGCAGGTATTGACGACGTAGATATCGGCCTGCTCGTCAAACTCGGTCGTGCGGTAACCCGCCTGTTCAAACCGCTCGCGCATGGCCTGCGTATCATATTGGTTCACCTTACACCCGAGGGTGTGAAAGGCGACGGTTTTCTGTTCAGACAATATCCCAGCTCCTTATTCCATCTCTCCGCGAAGCGCCATCACGATGGTCTGGCTGGCGATCGCCGCGGTTTCGGTGCGCAGAATGCGCGGGCCGAGCGTGACAAGCTTCGCGCCCGCCTCTCGGGTCAGCCATTCGGCTTCTTCCGGCGCGATGCCGCCCTCCGGGCCGATGAGAATCCCGACGCTGATGTTCTCCTGATCCGCAAACGGCGCAAGGCAGTCCTCGACGCTTCCGTCCCGCGCGTCCTCCCACGGCACAATCAGCACGTCAAGCGCCCGCAGTTCGTCCTTCATCGCGCTGAGCTTCCGCGGCAGCCTGACCTCCGGCGCGCTGACACGGGCGCACTGCTTCACCGCCTCGCGGGCGATTTTCTGCCAACGCTCGGTCTTTTTCGCCGCGTCCTTGCCTTCCAGCTTGACCACGCTGCGAATCATTGCGACCGGGGCAATCGCCGCCGCGCCAAGCTCGGTGCTCTTCTGCACGATCCACTCCATCTTATCCGCTTTGGGCAGACCCTGATAAAGCGTCACGCGCGTTTTCGCCTCCGTATCGCGCAGCTTTTCGATCACGCGCAGGCGAACTTCGCCGCCCTCCGTCGCGTCGATCTTCGCCAGATAGCGCGCCGGGGCGCAGACCAGTTCCACCTCGTCGCCTGTTTCCAGCCGCAGCACGCGCAGCGCGTGGCCCGCGTCCTCCGCGTTCAAGTACGCCATGTTCTCCGCGATTCCGCGTTCATCCGCAAAAAATCGGTGCATCTTCGTTTCCCCTTACGCCGCCAGCTTGGCCGCCAGGCAGACCCACTCGCCCTTCGCCAGCCGGTTGCAGACGGTGTAGCCTGCCGCCGCCAGCGCATGCTGCACGTCGTCCTCGCGCTCCTTGATGATGCCGGAGCAGATGAACGTGCCACCCTCGAGCAGGTGCTTCTTCACCGGGCCGCAGAGGTAGCAGATCACGTCCGCGATGATATTGGCGACGATCACGTCCGCCTTTTCGTCGCGCTTTTCGAGCAGATCCCCGTGCGCCACGCGGACGATATCCGACAGGCCGTTCTTTTCGGTGTTCTCCGCCGCGACCTTCACCGCCAGCTCGTCCAGATCAATCGCCAGCACGTCGCTTGCGCCGAGCTTGGCCGCCGCCAGGCCGAGGATGCCGCTTCCGCAGCCCACGTCGATGGCGCGGCAGCCGGGCGTGATGTACTTTTCCAACTGCTCCATGCACATGAACGTCGTCTCGTGTGTGCCCGTGCCGAACGCCATGCCGGGGTCAAGCTCCAGCACGAGGTCGCCTTCCTTCGGCTCGTAAGCCTCCCAGCTCGGCTTGATGACCAGATGCTCGCCCGCGCGGAAGGGCTTGTAATACTTTTTCCAGTTTTCCGCCCAATCCTGCTCGCGGACGCCCTGCGTATCCAGCTCCAGACTGCCCATGTCAAAGCCCATGTCCATCTTGGCGATTTCCCTGAGCTTCTGCTCGACCAGATGCAGCGTTTCCGACGCGCTCGCGTCGCTCTTGAAATACGCCTTGACGAGCACGTCCTCGCTCATGTGCTTGAGCACATCCTCGTCGATCATATCCCACATGCCGTCGGATTTCTTGCTCGAGGTCACGTCATACCGATCCTCAATCGCCGTGCCGACCGCGCCCGCGTTCATCAGCACGTCGCTGACGATATCCGCGCCCATCGTGGTGGTATGCACCACAGCTTCCAACCAATCCATCGTATTCCTTTCCGAAAGGGTTTCACCCTTCCACCGCTCACGCGGTCCCCCTCCCCTTCTAAGGGGAGGTTCAAGCTGTATTCGTTTCTCCGCGCATCCGAATCCGCCTTGCGCTAAAAACGTTTATACATCACAAAGCAGTTTTTTCGCCCCTCAACCTCCCCTTTTAAGGGGAGGGGGACCATCCGCAGATGGTGGAAGGGTGAAAATGCAAATAGACGCAGAAAAGCGAGGCCGTGCTTTTTCGCGCGTCCCGCTTTCCTGAATGGCTTATTTCTTCTCGAATTTTTCCTTGAACCGCTCGGCGTTATCGCGGATATAGTTTTTCACCTGGTCGCCGAAGCTCTTGCGGCGCTCATACTCGCGCCCGTTGAGGGAATCCTCAAACTGCCGCAGAAGCTCCTTCTGCTTTTCGCCAAGGTGCTTCGGCACTTCGACATGCACGGTGAAGAACAGGTCGCCGCGGCTCGTGCCGCGAAGCTGCTGGATGCCCTCGCCGCGGATGCGGAAGGACGTACCCTCCTGCGTGCCCGCCGGAATGTTGTATTTCGTCGTTCCGCCCAGCGTCGGCACGTCGATTTCGCCCCCCAGCGCCGCCTGCGTGAAGGAAACCGGCACATCGCAGTACAGGTCGTAACGGTCGCGCTTGAAAATCTTGTGCGGCCGCACCGTGCAGGTGATGTACAGGTCGCCCGCCGGGCCGCCGTTGCGGCCGGGTTCGCCCTCGCCCGGGATGGTCTTGAAGTTCTGGCCGTCGTCCACGCCCGCCGGAACGTTCAGCGTCACGGTGCGCGTCACGCGGGTGAAGCCCGTGCCGGAGCACTTGCTGCACTTGTCCTTGATGGTCTTGCCCTTGCCGCCGCAGGTCGGGCACGTGCGCATCGTCTGCACCTGGCCGAACGGGGAATTCATCGTCACGCGCTGCTGGCCGGAGCCGTGGCAGGTCGGGCAGGTCTGCGGCTGTGTGCCGGGTTTCGCGCCCGTGCCTGCGCATGCGTCGCAGACCGCGCTGCGCTGGAATTTGAATTCCTTGCGGCAGCCGAACGCCGCCTCTTCAAACGTCAGCGTCAGGTTGTACTGCAAATCGCTGCCGCGCTGGGGCGCGTTCTGGCTCCTGCCGCGGCTGCCGGAGCCGCCAAAGCCGCCGCCGGTGAACATATCGAAGATATCTTCAAATCCGCCGAAGCCGCTGAACCCGCTTCCGCCTGCGCCGCCGCCCATAGACGGGTCGTTGAAGCCGAATTGATCATAGCGCGCGCGCTTCTGCGGGTCGCTGAGCACTTCATAGGCTTCGTTGACCTCTTTAAAGCGCGCCTCGGCCTCCTTGTCGTCCGGGTGAAGATCCGGATGGCAGGCCTTGGCCGCCTTGCGGTAAGCCTTTTTGATTTCGTCATCCGAAGCGCCCTTGGCTACGCCCAGCACCTCGTAGTAATCTCTTTTGTCTGCCACAGCAGTCACCGCCTATC
>CAKTXH010000132.1 GCA_934630975.1 uncultured Clostridia bacterium
TCTTCCTTGGAAGCGCCTTCCTTCAGGGTCTTCGGAGCGCCTTCGACGATGTCCTTGGCTTCCTTCAGGCCCAGGCCCGGCACGACCTCGCGGACGGCCTTGATGATGGCGACCTTCTTCGCAGCGTCGAAGCCAGCCAGCACGACGTCGAACTCGGTCTTCTCTTCAGCGGCGGCAGCCGGAGCGCCGGCAACGCCAGCAGCGGCAACCGGAGCGGCGGCGGAAACGCCGAACTTCTCTTCGAGGGCCTTCACAAGCTCAGAAGCCTGGATCAGGGTCAGGCTTTCGATAGCGGAAACGATCTCATTGATTTCCATGGTAAGTTACCTCCATTATTGTAAATTTGTTTGGTTTGAAGATGCCGTCTATCCGGCTGTCTTTTGCAGATTACTGCTCGCCGGCTTCGGCCTTCTTGTCGGCAATCGCCTTGATGACGTAAGCCAGAGCGGTCGCCTGAGAGTTGAGGCAACCCATGATCTTGGCGATGAGCTGCTCGCGCGGCAGGATGTCGGCCAGAGCCTTGACCTCTTCCACGCTCTGCACAGCGCCGTCCATGATGCCGGCCTTGATGGTCAGCGGGGACGTCTTCTTGTCCTTCTCAGCGGCGGTGATGAACTCCTTGATGAGCTTCGGAGCGGACACCGGGTCGCCGTTGCTGAAAACGAAAGCGTTCGGGCCTTCGAGAATCGCGTCGTCGATCTTGATGCCCTTGTTCTCCAGCGCGCGCTTCACCAGCGTGTTCTTGAGAACGCAGTAATCAACGTTCGCCGCGCGGCACTTGGCGCGCAGGGCGGTGATGGCCTCCACGGTCAGCGCCTTATACTCGACGATAACGATGGACTCGGCCTTCTCGATCTTCTCCTCGATTTCGGAAACAACGACTTTCTTCGCTTCAAAATTCTTGGACATGTCATTTTCCTCCTTCCCGAAAGGTTTCGGAAAAGAAAAGCCCCTGCGCTGGGCGCAAGGGCAGAAAACCGTTTTCACGGAAAAATCGCACTCGCACCTCGGCTGGCGGAAAACCCTTTATCACGCGCAGACGCGTGACCAACTGTCTTAGGCACAGAACTTTTCAATTCACGGGTGCTATCATAACATAATTATCGGGGATTGTCAACGGTTTTGGGTCAGAAAAATATGTCTTATTGTTTTTTGATGTTTTTATACGGAGACAAGAGAAACGGCTCTCCGCTGGGTTTCTCCCCTGCACCCGGGGTTTATTTCCGCTTGATTTTATACCCCACCGAACCCGTCTCGGCCATATCCTCCTGTTCGGGCGTGACCCAGCTTCCGATGCGCTTTTCAAACGTCCAGGTTTCGCCCGCCAGCAGTTGTTCGCCCTCTTCCAGCGACGCGTTGAAGCCGTCGAGCAGCGTCCCTTCCGCGTCCGTCGCCCAGATGCTCACATAGCCGTTGGCTTCTTCGCCGTCCGCGTCCTCGGTCAACGTCGCCACGAAGTAGTGGTCGCGCAGTTCCGCGTCCGCGTCCTGTTCCTCGGCGGTCACGGTCGGCTCCTGCTCGATATTCAGCCAGATTTCAAACCGTTCGGCCTGATCCATTGCGCCCGGCTCGATCTCCGCGCTCAAGAGCGCTTTTCCGCCCGCCAGCAGCGCCGGGCCGGTGCTCATATCTGCCGCCGTTTCCAGCCGCTTCCCGTCCGCATCAAAGCCGACGAGATACGCGCCGCTTACGCGCATTTCTTCTTCGCTTTCCACCAGCGCCAGCAGCATGCGCACGCCGCCCGCTTCATCCACCTCGGTCAGCGTCTGCGCCAAAACGCGAATCCTGCCCGCTTCGTCGGCGATTGCCCGCTGTTCGGCCTGCCCCAGCGTCAGCGTTTCCGCGCTGATGGGCAGTATTACGCGCGTTTCGTTCTCCGCGACGGTCTGGTCAACCGAAACCGCCTGACTGGTTTGCAGTTCTTCAAGCCGCCTGGTGTGGTCGCTGCCCGCAAAGCCCAGCACCGTCGCCGTGCCGCCGAAGACGAGCGCCGCAGCCAGCAGCGCCGCGGCCGCCGCGCTCCATCTGTGCGCGCACTTCGGACGTTTGGAAGCCTGCATTTGGCCGCGAATCGCGCGCAGGTTCTGCGCCGTGTGCGTCTCCTCCTCCGCGCCGCTCAGTTCGGCCAGCAGCGCCTCGCAGGCGTTCACCGCGTCCATGTCGATGGCCTCCGGCGCTTTGCGCATCTCGCCGTTGATCTCGTCCCGCAGCGCTTTTTGCACGTCGCCCGCGTTCAGCTCCCCAGCCCTGATCTTCTCGCGCAGCTTCTCCATTTTCGCTTCGATGCTCACGCTGTTCCCTCCGTCATATCCGTTCGTTTTCGGCCAGCCGCCGCGCCTTTTTCCTCAGCCGCGCCAGCGCCGTCCGAATCGCGCCGATGGTCGTGTTCTGCTTTTCCGCCAGTTCTTCAAAGCTCGCGCCGTTCACAAGATGCTCCCGCACAAGCTCTTTTTCCCGTTCATTGAGCGCATCCAGAATCCGCTCGAGCGTCTCCCGGCTGCCGATTTTTTCGGGCAGCGCGTCAATCGCCGTCATCAACCGTTCGTTTGTCACCGCCGCCGCGTCGTCCAGCGGCACGTGCCGCTTCTGCCGCCTTCGGTAGGTGTTCAGCGCCGTCATCAGCCGATAGCGGCAGACCTTGAACAGCCACGCCTCGATATACGGCGCATCCTTCAGCTCGTCGTAAGCCTCGTAGGCTTTCAAAAACGTCTTTTGGATGCTGTCATCCACCAAATCGCGGTATTCTTCCCGATGCCGCACGTAGTTCAGGCAGGCCCGCTCCAGCTTCCCCGCGTATTGCAGGTAAAGCGATTCGATAAACGCCTCTTTCTCTTCCTTCATCGCCGCTTACGCCCCTTTTGCCCTTCTATATGGAATAGCGCGCGAGCCGCCGAAACGATACGCCTTTTTGAAAAAAATTTTTTATATCTCCTCGATCTGGTACGCCCAGACTTCGCAGGTCATGTCCGCGCCGATTTTCAGCGTAACGCTGTCCTCGATCCGCTTGCGCCAGACGACCTTGCTGCCCGGCAAAATGCCCATGTTCTCCGTTTCGTATTCGCTTTGCATCAGCACGTCGAGAATCTGCCCGTCCGCATCCTCGAGCGCCGCGCCGCAGACCGCGCCGTAAAGCGTCTCCTCCGTCGTGTTCGTCAGCTCCACATAGAGGTATCGGCCTTCCTGCCACGCGCGAACGCCGTCCAGCCAATTCCAGCGCGTATAGGCGCGCGAATCCGTCTCCACCGTCACTTCAATAGAGGCCAGCTTGCCGATCTCCCTGGTAAAATCATACATCCATTCGCTCAGGAGCATCGTCTCCCCCGGCTCGATGACGTTGGGCATGTAGCTGACGTAATTCTCCTCGTGCATCGTTTTTCCGGCCGCGTTTTTCGCACTCAACGTCACGGATTGAACCGGCAGTCTCTGCCCGCTCGTGTTGCGCACAACGGCGTAGACGTGCGCTTCCGCGGCGTAGTCGTTTTCCAAAATCACGCCGTATTTTTCAACCGTCAGCCGCTCGTCCGCGCACGTCACCCGAACGTCCTGCGGGAGGCTCTGTTCCGTCGAGCCGCCCTCGTCCATCACCTGCATCCAGATCGGTTTGAGAAAATCCAGCCCATCCGCCGAAGCGGCCGCGCCGCCCAGCAGCGCGCCCGTCATCAGCAGCGCGCAAACTCTCTTTTTCATCCATTTCTCCTTGAAAAGAAAGAGACTTGCCCGTCCCCTTCGCACACCTTGGGTCGGAGAGGGCGCAGCAAGTCTCTTTTGTGTTCTGATTTTAGTCCAGCTCGTGCAGCGCGTAAACCGTCACGTTGCCTTCGCTCAGGCTGGTATCGTTGGCGTAATCCCTCGCGTTCGCGCGCAGGATCATCGTGCTGCCCGGGAACGTGCCGATGGCGTTGCCCGTGCCGATTTCGCTGATATCCAGCAGGTTGCCGTCCGCATCCTCGATCACGACCACCGCGTCGATGCCGTAGATATCGGTATCCAGCGTGTTCTCCACCAGCGCGTAGACGATGCCATCCATCACAACGCCCTGCGCCGCGATGGTCTGGTAGTCGGTGTAGCTGCTCGTTTCCGTTTCAATCGTCACCTTGAAGGAAGCGATATCCGCGAGCTGCGTATCCATGTTGTAGAAACGATCCCAAACGAACAGGCTGCCGCCGTCCTCCACCATGTCCGGGCCGCAGTTGGAATAGGTCTCCTCTTCGAGCACCTCGCCCGCCGCGTTCAGCGCCACGATGGTCGCGCTGCGGGGATACAGCGTCTTGCCGCTGACGTTTTTCAGCTCGATCATCACGTTCGCATCCCGGGAATACTTATCCTCGGTCAAAAACGCGGAGGATCGCACCTTCTGGAAGAACGGATCTTCAATCGTAATCGGCTGGCCATAGCTTCCTTCGTCCTCGCTCTGCGCCGCCGGTTCCGCTTCCGTCGTCTGTTCCTGCACTGCGCCGCCCTTGAGCCTGCCGGTGAAATCCTTCAGGCTGTTCGCCTCTTCCGCCAGCGCAAACGTCGCGCTCAGGCTCATCGCCGTAACAAGCGCCAGAGAAACCCACTTTTTCATCGCTTCGCACCTTCCTTGTTAAAAATTTCTTTTCTTTAGAATAGCACCGCCGGAAGCCCTTGTCAATGCAAAAAACCGCGCAGACCGAAATCTGCGCGGTTTTAATGTTCTATTTACAAATTAGAACTTGAGCGGGTTGACCTTGATGCCCGGGCCCATCGTGGAAGACAGGACGACGGAGCGCAGGTAGATGCCCTTGGCCGCGGCCGGCTTGGCGCGGTTGATGGCGCCCATCAGCGCGTTCAGGTTGGCGGTCAGCTGCTCGGCGGTGAAGGACTTCTTGCCGATCGGGCAGTGGATGATCGC
>CAKTXH010000133.1 GCA_934630975.1 uncultured Clostridia bacterium
ATCCACGGGTTGTTGTGGCAGAAGATGCCGCCGTTCTCCTTGTATCCCGGCGGATAGGAGCTGATTTCGCCCAGCTCGAGGTGATAACGCGTATACGGCGGCGTGAGAATCGCCACGCCGTGTTCGCTCAGCAGCTTCTCGCGGACGGAATCCAGCGCGCGCTGCGCCAGCCCTTCCTTCACGCCCACGCCCGCCATGACGAGGAAGCCCTGCGGCTCGATGTAAATCTGTCCCTCGTCGCACTCGTGCGAGCCGATCTTCTGGCCGAACGCGTCGTAGGCGCGCAGGAACCACTCGCCGTCCCAGCCATGCTCGAGCACAGCCTTTTCCATCGCGGCCTTGTGCCCCGCGACGGACTCGGCCTCCTCGTTCCAGCCGAAGCGACGGCAGAGCGCCTCGTAATCCGGGCACACGCCGACGAACATGCCCGCGATGAACAGCGATTCCGCCACGCCGGATTCGAAATTCGCCGTCGTCTGGAAGCTCTCGCCCGGGGTCTTGGAGAAGCAGTTGAGGTTCAGGCAGTCGTTCCAATCCGCGCGGCCGATCAGCGGCAGACCGTGCGGGCCGAGGTGATCCACCGTATAATGGAAGCTGCGGCGCAGATGCTCCATCAGCGATTCGGCCTTGCTCTCGTCGTTGTCAAACGGCACCTTCTCCGAAAGAATCCCGATATCGCCCGTTTCCTTGACGTAGGCCGCCACGCCGAAGATCAGCCAGAGCGGGTCGTCGTTGAAGCCGGAGCCCACGTCGAAGTTGCCGCGCTTGGTCAGCGGCTGATACTGGTGATAGGCGCTGCCATCCGGGAACTGCGTCGCCGCGATATCCAGAATCCGCTCGCGGGCGCGCGCGGGAATCAGGTGCACGAAGCCGAGCAGATCCTGCGTCGAATCGCGGAAGCCCATGCCGCGGCCAATGCCGGATTCGTAGTAGCTCGCCGAGCGGGACATGTTGAACGTCACCATGCACTGATACTGGTTCCAGAGGTTGACCATGCGGTTGAGCCGCGGCTCTCCGCTCTCCACCTGATAGATGGAAAGCAGGCCGTCCCAATACGCCGCCAGCTCGTCAAACGCCGCGTCGAACTGCGCCTCGCTGCCGAACTGTTCCAGCAGCTTGTACGCGGGCGCTTTGTTGATGACGTTCGGCGCAATGAACTTCTCCTCCTCCGGGTTCTCGCAGTAGCCCAGCACGAAGATGAAGCTCACGCGCTCGCCCGGCTGGAGCGTACCGCGCAGGTTGTGGCTGCCGATGGGCGCCCAGCCGCTGGCGACGCTGTTCGCGCTCCTGTTTTCAAACACGGCGCGCGGCTCGTTAAAGCCGTTGTACGCGCCGAGGAAGCTCTCGCGATCCGTATCGAAGCCGTCAATCGGCGCGTTCACCGCGTACACGGCGAAATGGTTGCGGCGCTCGCGGTATTCCGTCTTATGGTAGATGACGCTGCCCTCGATTTCGACCTCGCCGGTGGAGAAGTTGCGCTGGAAGTTGGTCGCGTCGTCCTGCGCGTTCCACAGACAGAACTCGACAAAGCTGAACAGCGAAACCTCTTTTTCCGCGTCCGTATGGTTGGTCAGCTCGAGCTTGGTCACCAGCGCATTCACGCCGCGCGGCACCATCGCGGTTTCCACCGCCTCAAGCCCGTTCTTTTCGCCCGTGATGCGGGTGTAGCCGAGGCCGTGGCGGCACTCGTAGCGGTCCAGCGGGGTTTTCACCGGCATGAAGCCCGGCGTCCAGACCGTGCCGCCGTCGTTGATGTAGAAATACTGCCCGCCCGCGTCGGTCGGCACGTTGTTATAGCGGTAACGGGTGATGCGCAGCATGCGCGCATCTTTATAGAAGCTGTACCCGCCGCCGGTGTTGCTCATCAGGGTGAAAAACGCTTCGCTGCCCAGATAGTTGATCCAGGGCGACGGCGTTTGCGGCTCGGTGATGACGTACTCCCGCGCCGCGTCGTCAAAATAGCCGTACTGCATGAGGTTTCCTCCTTTTTATATGGGCATCGGAACGGTAGAACCCCGCCGATGCGAAATCGGTTTCGCAAAACTCCATTTCTTTTCGATGGATTCTATTCCAACTATATCCCATTTATGCGGAAAAATCAAGGCTTTTCAGCGATTTCGCCCCGCTTATTTTTTCGCCCGGTTTCATCCTGCCCCGCCCGTTTGGAAAACGAATTCGTCTTCTTCCTTTATATACCCTTGTGAAAAGCACAACGTTTTTGAGTATTTCGCACACATCAGATGACGAGTTTCAGAAAAATTTTCTATTTTTTGAAAAAAGTGCTTGCAATTTTGGCAGTCCCGTCGTATAATGAAATCACGAAAACGGTTTAGAACATTTCGAAACCATGAAACCTCACAAAGAAAGGGATGGAAACATGGCCGTAACGATCAAAGAGCTTTCCGCTCGATGCGGCCTGTCCGTCTCAACCGTCAGCAAAGCCCTCAACGATTATCCCGACGTCAGCGAGGAAACCCGCCAGCAGGTTCGCGCCGTGGCCAACGAAATGGGCTACCGGGCCAACGCCATCGCGCGGAGTCTCAAAATCGGGCGCACGTTCAACCTCGGTGTGCTCTATTCGGATGATACCGAGAGCGGTTTTACCCACAGCTATTTCTCCCCCGTGCTGCAATCCTTCAAGCAGGAGGCCGAGCGCCGGGGCTACGATATCACCTTCATCACCCACAACATGGGTCATTCCAAGATGACTTACCTCGAGCATTGCCGCTATCGCAATGTGGACGGCGTCTGCATCGTCTGTTCCCATTACGACGACAGCGAGGTGCTCCAGCTCGTTTCCAGTCCGCTTCCGCTGGTCACGATTGACCACGTTTTCAACAATAAAGCCTGCATCCAATCCGAAAACAGGCAGGGCATCGAGGCGCTCACCCGCTACATTCTTTCGATGGGGCACAAGAAAGTCGCGTTCGTCTACGGCGCGCAGGATACCGTCAGCGACATCCGCCTGACCTCCTTCCTGCGGACGATGAACGAAGCCGGGCTTTCCGTGCCGGATGATTACCTCGTCGCCTCCCCGTACCACGATCCCGCTTCCACGAGGGAAGCGACGGCGCAGCTTCTGGCGCTGGCGGATCGCCCCACCTGCATCCTGATGCCGGATGATTACTCCGCGCTGGGCGGCATGGACGCCATTCGCGCGGCGGGTCTTCGGATTCCCGAGGATATTTCCATCACCGGGTACGACGGCGTGGCCATGATTCAGATGTGTCAGCCGCAGCTCACCACCGTCGAGCAGGATGTTTTCCGAATCGGCCGCGAGGCCGCGCGCAAGCTCGTTCACCTGATTGAGCAGCCGCGCACCACGCTGCCGGAAATGATTTCCGTCCCCTGCCGCCTGATCACCGGCGGCACAGTCGCAAGGCTGGTTTGAAACGCGATTCTCCCTCTGCGGAATGAGGGTGAACAATAAAAAGGAGGTTTTTACCATGAGGAAACATTTGTCTAAGGCTTTGGCGCTTGCGCTTGCGATGAGCTCTCTGGCCAGCGTCTCTCTCGCTGAAGGCAGCGTGCTGAACATCTGGTGCTGGAACGACGAATTCCAGTCCCGCTTCAACGCCTACTACCCGGAAGTCAAGGAAGTGGCTGAGGATAAATCCACCACGACCCTGAACGACGGCACGATCGTCAAGTGGACGATCAACCCGAACGCCGACAACAACTACCAGAACAAGCTGGATGAGGCGCTTCTCGCGCAGGAATCCGCCGCCGATGACGACAAGATCGACATGTTCCTTATCGAGGCTGATTACGCGCTCAAGTATGTGGATTCTCCGTACACGCTGGACGTTCGCGCCGATATCGGCCTGACGGACGAAGAGCTGGCCGGCCAGTATAAGTACACGCAGGATATCGCGACTGCCGACGGCGTGCTCAAGGGCGTGACCTGGCAGGCAACCCCGGGCCTGTTCGCCTATCGCCGCTCCATCGCCAAGGACGTGCTCGGCACGGATGATCCGGCCGAGGTGCAGACCTACCTGAGCGATTGGGATAAGTTCAACGAAGTCGCCGCGAAGGCCGCCGAAAAGGGCTACAAGATGCTCTCCGGCTATGACGACAGCTACCGCACCTTCTCCAACAACGTTTCTGCTCCGTGGGTGGACGGCACGACCGTCAAGGTTGACCCGAACATCATGAAGTGGGTCGAGCAGACCAAGGACTTCACCGATAAGGGCTACAACAACAAGTCCAAGCTCTGGGATAACACCTGGGCGGCTGATCAGGGACCGGAAGGCAAGGTCTTCGGCTTCTTCTACTCCACTTGGGGCATCAACTTCACCCTGCTGGGCAACTCCCTCGCGACCCCGACCACTGAGGGCGGCAAGGAAGAAGTCGGCAACGGTATCTTCGGCGACTACGCGGTTTGCGAAGGCCCGCAGTCCTATTACTGGGGCGGCACCTGGATGTGCGCTGCTGCCGGCACCGATAACACCGAGACCATCAAGGACGTCATGACCAAGCTGACCTGCGACAAGGAAATCGACAAGCAGATCACCCTCGATACCCAGGATTACACCAACAACATCGAAGCCATGAACGAAATCGCGGGCAGCGATTATCAGTCTGCGTTCCTCGGCGGCCAGAACCACATCGCGCTGTTCGCCAAGTCCGCTGAGAAGATCGACATGAGCAACGCCGGTCCGTATGACCAGGGCTGCAACGAGCAGATTCAGAACGCGTTCCGCGACTACTTCGACGGCGCTGTTGATATCGACACCGCGAAGAAGAACTTCGAAACCGCGATCATGGAGCTCTACCCGGAACTGACCGAGGTTGTCTGGCCGGAATAATCCTCTAACCCATACGCACAATGGGGCGGGCGCTCTGCCCGTCCCATTTTCTTAT
>CAKTXH010000134.1 GCA_934630975.1 uncultured Clostridia bacterium
GTGCTGACCCAGCTGCGCGCGTGGTCGCTGATGCCGGTGGTCGTCGTCTCCGCACGGACGGATGAGCGCGAGAAGGTGCGCGCGCTGGACGCAGGCGCGGACGATTACGTCACCAAGCCGTTCGGCACCTCCGAGCTGCTGGCGCGCCTGCGCACCGCGATTCGCCACACGCGCACGACGAGCGACAACGCGAGCATCGCGAAGGAGAACCGCTTTACCGCGCGCGGGCTGGTCATCGACTACGACAAGTACCGCGTGTATATCGACGGGCGCGACGCGGGGCTGACGCAGAACGAGTTTAAGCTGGTCGCGCTGCTGGGGCGCTACGCCGGGCGCGTGCTGACCTACGATTACCTGATTCGCGAAATCTGGGGGCCGAACAAGGCATATGATAACCAGATCCTCCGCGTGAACATGGCGAACATCCGCCGGAAAATTGAAAAAAACCCCGCCGAGCCGGAATATATCTTCACAGAAGTCGGCGTGGGTTATCGAATGATCGAGGGAGATTAAAAAAAGGGCTTTGCCGCGAACGGTTGGGATTCGCAGCAAAGCCTTTTTGGTTATTCCGCCTCGAGCTGAGCGTTGGAGTCGGTATCAACTTCGCTTTCCAGCGCGGCGATGAGCGCGTCGTATTCTTCCTGCGTCAAATCGCCGCTTTCCAGCATCCGGTTCAGCGTTTCGATATCCAGAACCTGCTGAATATCGCCGTTGATAAAGCCGTTGACCAGACCGTTTTTGAGCCCGTTGGTCATGCCACCGACGACGCCGTTCTTCATGCCGTCCTTCGTGCCGCCGGCAAGGCCGTTGGTCATGCCGTTTTTGAGTCCCGCGACGGAGCCGTTCTTTATGCCGTCCTTCGTGCCGCCGGCAAGGCCGTTGGTCATGCCGTTTTTGAGTCCCGCAACGGAGCCGTTCTTCATGCCGTCCTTCGCGCCGCCGGCAAGGCCGTTGGTCATGCCGTTTTTAAGTCCCGCGACGGAGCCGTTCTTCATGCCGTCCTTCGCGCCGCCGGCCATACCGTTGGTCATGCCGTTTTTGAGACCGGCAACCGCGCCGTTCTTCATGCCGCCCTTGAGCTCTTTGGCCTGAGCGCCGCATACGGTCATGGCCAGCATCGTTCCGGCCAGCGCAAGGGTCACCATTTTTTTATTGAGCTTCATTGTTCATGTCCTCCTTCAAATCAAAAGCTTGTCCGCCGGGGAGGCTTTCCCCGTTCGGTGGATATAGCATACGACAGGGGGCATGGGCAAAGCGAGGGAAAAGATGCGGCAAAGCTGTGGCAATGCTTTACATAACGGGCTTTCTTGTGTTACCATGATGGCGTCAGGAGGCGCATTATATGGAAACGATTTATCTGGCGGATGACGAGCGGCACATCCGGGAGCTGATGCAGGCGTTTTTGTCGCAGGCGGGCTATGCGGTGCACACCTTTTCGGATGGAGATGCGCTGATGGCGGCATGTCGGCAGAAAATGCCCGATCTGGTCATTCTGGATATCATGATGCCGGGGACGGACGGTTTGAGCGTGTGCAGCCAGCTTCGGGAGCAGAATGAAAACCTGCCGATCATTATCGTTTCCGCCAAGGATAGTCCATACGACCGCGTGACCGGGCTGACGCTGGGCGGGGACGACTATCTGGTCAAGCCGTTTTTGCCGCTGGAATTGGTTGCACGCGTGAAAGCACTTCTGAGAAGGGCGCATCCGGCGGTCAGGCCGGAGGAGCCAGCCGAGCTGACCTTCGGGCCGCTGGCGCTTTCGATGGGACGGCACGAGGCGACGCTTTCCGGCGAGGCACTGTCGCTGACGCCGACGGAATTTGATTTTCTGGCTTATTTGATGGCCCATCAGGAGCGCGCCGTCAGCCGGGAGGAGTTGCTGCATACGCTTTGGCAGTTTGAGTGGCAGGCCGATACCCGCGCGACGGATGACCTGCTTAAGCGCCTGCGGCGCAAGCTGCGCGAGCGCAAAAGCCCGGTGCGCATTGAGACGGTCTGGGGGTTTGGGTTCAAGCTGGCGCTGGAGGAGGAACAGCCGTGAAAAAACAATCGCTGTTTGCGCGGATTCTGATTCCGACGCTGCTGGCGCTGGCGATTCTGCCTCCGGCTGCCTGCCTGATTTTCCGCCATGCCGCCGAACAGTACGCGTATACGGAGGCGGAGCAGGATTTGTGGGCGCTTCAGGAAAGCGTTTTGCCGCTGATGGAGCAGCGCTTTGAAGATAATCGGACAAGCGGCATGCAGGAGCGGGTGCGCGGCTTTTTGAAAAGCGTGAGCGGCACGGTGCGCCGTCAGCAGGGGCGAGCCAAGCTGCTGATTTACGCATCGGGGCAGCGGCTGATCTACCCGAACGACGAACAGGAACGCAGCGACGCGCAGGCGGTTTCCGCGCTGTGCGTGGCGTATATGCAGTCCGAGCGCTTTGATGAGGGCACGGATGTTGTGCGCCTGAGCGGAGACGGGGAAAACGATCTCGTTTCGGTTTACAGGGTGCCTACGCAGTCCCAGCAGATTGAATATCTGGTGACGTATTGCCCGGTTTCGCAGATCGGCACGTGGATTGACGGGGCGAGCCGAATGGTGCTGCTGATCGCCTTTGGCATGATGGCGCTGATTGCGCTGGTACTCTGGTTCGCCGCGGGCAGCGTGGCCAAGCCGATCCGCCGCCTTTGCAAAAGCGCGGCCGCGATTGGCGCGGGCGGCTTTGACGAGATTACGCCTTCGTTTTCCGTTCGGGAGCCGGAGAGCCTGCGTCAATCCATGAACGCGATGGTCATCCAGCTTCAGCGCGCCGACGAGATTCAGCGCGATTTTTTCCAGAATGTTTCCCACGAACTGCGCAACCCGCTGATGTCCATCTGCGGCTATGCGCAGGGGATTGAGCAGGGGGTTTTCCCCGAACCGAAGCAGGCCGCGCACACCATTTTGGAAGAGAGCGACCGCCTGACCAGACTGGTCAGCAGCCTGCTGACGCTTTCCCGCATTGAGAGCGGCCGGCATGCGCCCGAGCTTGCGCCGCTCTGCGTGGGGGAATGCCTGGAGGACAGCCTTGACCGTGCGGCGGGCGCGGCGCTGCAAAAAGGCGTCCAGCTGCATGAAACCGCGTCGGAAAAACAGCTTTTTGCGCTGGGCGACGAAGAGCTTTTCGCGCAGGTCGCCGAAAACCTGCTCAGCAACGCCATTCGCTATGCGCATGCGACGGTGGAAGTGGCTTGCACGGAGAAGGACGGATGGATTCAGGTGACCGTGACGGATGACGGAGACGGCATTGACGAAAAAGACCTGCCGCGAATCTTTGAACGCTGTTATAAAGGAAGAGGCGGACATTTCGGCATCGGTTTGGCGATTGCGCGTTCGGCAGCAGAGCAGATGCAGGGCACGCTTTCGGCTGTGAACAGAGAAAACGGCGGCGCTTGTTTCATTTGGACGCTTCGCAAGACGAACGGCTAGGCTCAGCCCACTTTTTTCAAAACGACGATACGGTTGGAGATGTTCCGCGCAACAGGCAGGCGATCCAGCAGGCGGTAGACGGGCGAAAAGACCGCCATGCCCTCGGTCAGGCAGTGCTCTTCCAGAAAGGCGAACCCCGGAAGAAGCGCGGCGAGCGCGCGGCCATCCCGAATTCCCCAGGTGAATTTGGCCTTGCTGCCCTCGATGGATTTTTCCTTGAAGCGCTTGGCGATGACGGGGTTCATGGTTTCCACAAAGACCGCGGCTTGCCCAAAGCAGGAAGAGATGACGGCGAAAATGCGCTGCACATCGGTTTCGGTTAAATACATGGTCAGCCCCTCGATGATGACCAGAGCGGGCTGGCCGTTTTTTTCAATCTGGCCGCCCCAATCCTCCATCGCGGACATCGCGATTTGGGAAACCGCGCCTTCCTCCGGCATCAGCCGCCGACGCACATCAATGGTCTCCGGCAGATCGAGATTGTACCAGTGCGAGAAGCCGGTCATGCGGTAGCAGCGCGTATCCAGCCCGCAGGCGATGTTGACGACGACCGCGCCGGGATGCTCGGCCAGAAACGCGCTTGTCAATCGGTCGAGCACGAGGGTGCGGGCGATGACGCCGTTGTGCATGGCGGCGTCTTTATCGGCGAGGGAAAAGTCGTAATTCAGCCTGTCGACGAGTTCGACGGCCTTCTCATCCCGAATGGCGCGGCGCGTTTGGGTTTCCTTCGCGCGGGCGTACAGCGTTTGCAGCATGGTTTCCGGCACGCCGGAAAGGTTGATGGATTCGCTCATGGTGCTTTCCTTCCTGCCTGCATGGGGCACGGCTCTAAAGATGTGTTAGAAGAATCTAACAATTGTTTTGGACTATATTGTAGCGTGGAAACGCGCGGTTTTCAAGCCCTGAAAGCAAGGCGGGCCAAAAAGTTTGAAAAAAGGAAGAAACATCCGTGTCGGGCCGGAGGACGACGGGCAATTGTCAGAAGAAAATCGAAACCGAGGCGAAATGAAATCCGTCGGACGGCATAAATGAGAAAAAGAAAGCGAATATATGCAAAAATCGCCTTAAATTCGCTAAGTTCCCATTGAAAAACGCAAAAAAATCACAAATTCCTCTTTACAACATCAGACGTCAGGTGTATAATACGCGCAGAGATTGACAAAGAAACATCAAACAAACGTTCCGAGTCGATCATAAGCGTCAATAAAAAACCGAGATGGGCGTCGTCCCAAGGAAACAGGAGGAATAGATTATGGCTCGTTTCACTCTTCCCCGCGATTTGTATCATGGCAAGGGCGCGCTGGAAGCGCT
>CAKTXH010000135.1 GCA_934630975.1 uncultured Clostridia bacterium
CTCCTGACGGGTGCCGTGGGCGTTCAGGTCGATGTCGAACAGATAATCGCAGCCCGCGAAGACGTTCTCGCCCAGCGCAGGCGGGGTCAGGCCGTTGAGAACGACGTACTGGATGTTGTAGTCGCCCTTGAAGGCGTTGGAGCCGATCGACTCGAGGGTCGAGGGCAGATAGAGATCGGCGCCCATGTTGGCGCAGGCTTCAAACGCGCTCTCGCCGATGGACTTGAGCCCCTCGGGCAGCTCCAGAGAGCCCTTGAGACCGGCGAAATAGAAGGCGTAATCGCCGATGCTCTCCACGCTCGTCAGCTCCAGCACGCTGCTCTTATAGGCGTTGTAGAAGGCGTTGCTGCCTATGGTCTTCAGCGTGGAGGGGAATTTCACGCGGCCCAGCGTTTCGCAGTTATAGAACGCGCTCTCGCCGATGGCTTCCAGTCCCTCGGGCAGCTCCAGGAAGGCCAGATAGGTATGGCGCGCGAACGCCTCGGGGCCGATGGCCTTCACCGGCACGCCGCCGATGGTCTCGGGGATGGCCAGGTAGGTGGCGTAGCCGTTGTAGGCGGTAATCGTGCCGGTGGAAGCGTCGAAGTCGAACTCCGATTCCACATAGCCGTTGTTTTCCACGACCACGGCGTTTTTGCCGCTGGGCTGGACGCTCACCGTGCTGCCGGCGTTCTCAAAGGCCGCCGTGTACGCCTCCAGCTGATCGTCCGGAACATAGGCCACCGCGTCCTCGGGAAGGACGCTGAAGCAGTCCATGTCGATCGCCGGGCATACACCCTCGAAGGTGATCTTGCGCAGCGCGTCGCAAAATCTGAACGAGCCGTCGCCGATGTAGCGCACGCCCGCGGGAATGGTGACCTCGCTCAGCGCATTGCAGCTGAAGAAATTCATGCGGTTGATGACCGCAAGACTCTGGGGCAGCGTAACGCTGACCAGATTTTCGCATGAGGCGACGGCGTTGCTCCTGAGCTCAAGCACCGTTTCGGGCAGCGTCAGGGACGTGATCGTATCGCTTTTGAACACGCTGATGCCGATCACGTCCACCGTGAAGCCGTCGATTTCCGCGGGCACAACCACATCGCCGCCCGCACCGTCATAGCCGCGGAGTATGGCGTAGTTCGCATCATAATTCCAGTCGGCGGATTCGGCCAATGCGGGTATGCAAAGAACCAGCATCAGCAGGGAGAGAACCAGGATTAGCGATCTTTTCATCATTCGATACCTCCGTCCATCTCTATTTTATTGTTCGTTATGGAGCATACTACAGAGCAATACGCATTGACGCGCAAGCTCAGCGTTGATCTGCAGGACAGCAGTCTCTTCGTTGCACTGCTGCTTAAGTACCGCCTCCTGAAGCGCCAGATAGTTCTCGTCTGCAGAAGCCAGAAGGATGGCGGCTATATTGTGTCATAGCCAGAGGTCGTTCGGGTCGAATCCATATTCCTCCATCAGTTTCTCAAAAAAATCCCTGATTGCGGAGGTCTTTTCGCTATAACCTCTGGGAAAACAGTTGGAGCCGCTGGCGTCGATAACTCCGCCGTCCTCAAATTCGACGCTCAGCGAGAAGCTCGCGCCGTCCAGCACGTCGCGGTCGATTTTATGGTAGCCGTTCCATTCGGCCAGCTCCAATTCTTGCACCAGTGCGGAGAATGAGGCCATATCCTCGTCGGTCAGAGGCAGCACGTAGCGATCATCATTGTGCAGTTCGATCCATACGAAGCGGCCGCGCGCCGTCTCCTTGATCTGATAGCGGTTGAACTCCTCGATGCACATGCCGGAGGTGGCGTACCAGAAGGTTTTCACTGCCGGCGGATCTTCAAGTGGCGCGGCTCCGGCGAAGCAGGGACTCAGACACAGCGCCAGTGCGGCAAGCAGTCCGGCGAAAATGCGCTCCAGGCGTCTCTTCATGGCGGCGGCTCCTTTCTTACAGCGCATCCAGGGCGGCAGTCAGATAGGCGGGGGTAACGGAAGCGTAGAGGAACGCGTCGATCAATCGATCCTGCCGGGCGCACTTGACACGCCGCGCCAGCTCCGCGTCGCTGTTTTCATCGCACAGCAGCACGAATTTACAGCCTGGAACCGCTTCACGCACGCGTCCGATCAGCCCCAGCCGGTTTTCCAGCGTATACGCCGTAAGGCGGCTGACCTCCATCAGCAGAATATCTGCCTGTGCAGCCTGGCAGAGAGAAAAGGCGTCGCCCGTCTTTCTGGGCGGAACCTGCTCCACGCGGAATTCTCCCGTTTCTGAAAGCGACCGCGCAACAGCCTCCGACAGAAGCGTATTTTGCATGCTGAGTACGACGTCTCTCATAGAATTTCCCCCCTTGTATGCTTTACTATAGCAGAAATGAAAGCGCCGCGCATCAGCCATTTGGCTATTTTTTCGTCCAAAACAAAAAAGCCGCCCGCAGGCAGCTCCTTCGCTATCAAGATCTTCCGTTTTTCCGATTCAGTATCACCAGCCCGCTTTCCCGCGCACGCACGGCCAGCTCGGTTCGATTGCGAAAGCCGGTCTTCCCCAGCATGCTCAGGATATGCGTCTTCACGGTGGCCACAGACATGTTCAGCCGCTCGGCGATTTCCGAATTGGTGTCTCCGCCGGTCATTTCGCGCAGCACCTCCAGCTCGCGGTCGGTGAATTCATAGCTGCTGGTAAGCCCTAATTGCAGCTCCGGCGTCGCGTCGGGATAGACGGATTCGCCCGCCATCGTGCGTTCCATCACGTCCAGCAAGCTTTCGCGCTGCTCCTCCTTGTACCAGAAGCTCTCCACCCCAATTTCCCGTGCGCGGCTCAGATAGGAGCATTCCGGCATGGAGGTCACGATGATGATTTTGATCTGCGGAAAGGCGCGCTTGATCCGCGCCGCTGCATCCAGCCCGCTCTCGCCGCCGCGGGTGACCACGTCCATCAGAATCAGATCCACCGGCAGGCGCAGACAATACACGTCCGCCAGCGCGGCATTGTCGATGGAAAGCGCCGTCTCGAAATGCTCGGAGGCCTGAATCCGCAGCTCGAACAGCTCGCGGGGCATGGTCTGATCCTCGACGATCATGACTTTATATTTCATAAGGTTTCCTGCCTTTCCTTGGGCAAAGTCAGCACCAGCATAAAGCGCGGGGCGTGGAAAACCTCCATTGCGCCGCCTGCGGCTTCTGTCCGGGCGCGCAGCGCGGCCAGTCCGCTGCCCTCTACAATGGGGCCGGCCGGCGCATTGCCGTCGTTGAGATAACGGAAGCGCCAGCCGGACGCAGTTTTCTCGCCGATGATTTCCAGCCGCGTGCCGCCCGCGTGGCGCACCAGATTCGTCAGGCATTCGTGGGCGGCGGCTTCTGCCAGCTGCGCGCTCTCCGTGCTGTCTTCAGGAAATAGGCCGCTGCGCGCAATGGTCACGCCGATGGCCTGCGCGGCGCGGGAGAGCTGCTCAAAGGCATCCGCGCGCTGTTCGTCTGCATATTTCCCAAGCAGCAGCCGGACATTCTGCCGCCATGCGGCACAGACACTTTCCGCATCCCCCTGCGTTCCAGCCAGAAGCTGCCGGGTCTGCAAAAGCGCACGGCCAATCTCGTCGTGAACGCGGGTCTTTGCGCGCAGGATCTCCTTTTCCCGCATCGCCTCCTGCACGTCCTGCCCATATTGCCGAAGCCGCCGGTTCATGGCCTTGAGCCGCCGGTTGTCCTTTTCCAGCATCCGTTGCAGCCGCGCCTCCTCGGTGATGTTTGTGCCGGTGATCTGATAAACCGTTCTCCCGGCCAGCTCCATCCGCGCCCGCTCGAAGCTCCACGTCTGGCCGTTTTCCAGCGTGACGATGGGCTGCGGTTCAATCGCTTCCCAGAAAGCGTTCGCGTTGAGCAGCGCCTCTCCCGTGATCTGATGGCTCATCTCGTCCATCTTGAGATTCTTCAGGCAGAGCCGGCCGTTCTCCCAGGCGAAGCACAGGGCGCAGGGCAGATGATCGCAGCTTTCCTTGATGGAAACTGGCGAAAGCTGCCGCCTGCTTCTGTACCACAGTATAAACGATACGAAAAGGCTGAGCGCGGTTAAGAGCAATACCGCCGCCGTCCAACCGCTTGGAGATAGCGTTCCGCTTATCGGCAAGCGGGAAAGCAATACCGCCAGCGTTGCGAAATCCAGCGAAGTGATCGCCAGGGAAACTGCAAACGCAAAGGGGCGATGACACCGTACTGCACTCATGCACCCAAACAGACCGGCAATCGTGCCGCTCAGCAGCAATGTGCACAGCAGACCGGCGTGAAGCGTATTCATGCGTGTTCACCTCCTCGATCAAGAGAGAGCGTCGCACACAGCACGCCGTCTGCGTCGTCAATGGTCAACTTCCCCAAAGTCCCATATTTTTCCACATTCGGAAGCCCCGCCGCTTCCTCCATCATCAGGCGAATGGAGAAGCATTTCCCGCATTCCACCCGCACCATCAGCGCACTGAGGGAGGGCAGCGCGGCCTCCAGACAATCCTCGAAGAAGTCATAGGCGGCCTGCACGTTGCGGCTGCTCACGCAGCCTTCTCCTTCCTGATGCATCGCGCAGACCGCACCGTATTGCGTCAGATAAATCAGCGATTCGCGGATGCAATGCGCCAGCTCGCCTGCGGGAACAGCCTCCCTCTTTTCGCAGATCAGCGCCAGATTGACCCGGCGCTTGACATACGCGCCCAGCAGACAGACCTGCTTCAGATTTTGAACGTTCAGGATCTGCGCGTTTTCTTCTTCCAG
>CAKTXH010000136.1 GCA_934630975.1 uncultured Clostridia bacterium
TGTCCGTTTTTTTTGACGCTTCGCGGACTTCGGCGGAAGCAAAAAAAGAAAGTCGGCTGACCTTTCGGCACTTTATGGTTGCAATTTGGGGAGCGGGAGGATAGAATATATATAGACAGATTATTAACGAATCATGCACCATCGACTGGAAAAGGACGTTACGAAGATGGATACCAAGCAGCTTTTGACCATGATCACGCTTTCTCAGACGCTGAACTATCAAAAGGCGGCGGAACAGCTGCAATATGCGCCGAGCACGCTGTTTAAGCATATCCAGATGCTCGAACAGGAGGTCGGCGCGCCGCTTTTCTGCAAAACAGGCCGCCAGCTTGCGCTCACCCGGCAGGGCGAGGCGTTTTTGGTGCATGCCAACCGCATGGTGGAGCACTACTATCTGGCGCTGGACAGCGTCTGCCCGGCGGAAAAGCTGGAGGGAACGGTCAGCGTCGGCGGGTGCGAAATCAACATCGGCAACAGCTTGCTCCCGCTGTTTGAGCAATTCCATACCGTGCACGCCGAAACCCGGCTGAACATGATGATGACGCACAATGCGGGTGTTCCGGCGCTGATTCGGTCGGATATGCTGGATATCGGCTTCTTCTATACCACGCGCCCCGGCGCGGTCAGCGGGCTTCGGGTTGTGCCGCTCTATCGCGAGCCGGTGTATATGATGGTGTCGTGGGATCATCCGCTGGCGCAGAAGAAGGGGCTGAAATACGACGCGCTGGAAGGGATGCAGTTTATGTATCCGCACGATACCTGCTGCTTTGTCGGCGAGTTTCTGCCGATGATGGAAAAGATGGGGATTCACCTGAGCAAGACGACGTTTTTGGGCGGCGTTCAGCTTGTGGTGGAGCAGGTGCGCAAGGAGGGCGCGATGACCCTTGCGCCGCACTGCGCCGCGCAGCATTACCACGACGCGTATGGGCTGGTCAAGCTGGATATGGACGAGGAGCCGATCTGGGCGTGGGAAAACATTGTCTATAAAAACTATGAGACGCTCAAGCCCGCCGCCCGCGCGCTGGCGAGGAGCAGCGCGGTTTACGCCGACGAGCTTGTGAAGAAGGACACGAGCGGGTGGATTGCAAGGCCGAACGGGACGGCGTGAACGCGGAATGATCGTTAAATTTCTGTTTTTCGAATGATTCATTTCCTCCTTTCGAGTGATGAAACGCATAAATTCATGTACAATGATGTCAGGAGTTCCGAACGTGTTTACATCGGAAAGGAGAAAAAAGAATGAACAAGAAATGGATCGCCTCTCTTGCAAGCGTCTGCCTGCTGGCTTCCTCCTGCTTCACGGCCGCGATGGCCGAAGGCATGAAGCCCGGCACCTACACCGAGGTCACCCGCGGCATGTATGACGGCCTGACGGTTGACGTCACCGTCTCCGAGGACAAGATCGAGGACATCAAGGTTACCGCTTACAACGAGACTGCTCCCGGCTGGCCGGCGCTGGAAAAGATGCCCGCCGCGATTCTGGAAGCGCAGTCCCTGGCGGTGGATACCGTCAGCGGCGCGACCCGTACCTCCGAAGGCATCCTCAAGGCTGTCGAAGCGGCCCTGACCGAAGCCGGCGCGAACGTTGAAGATTTCAAGAAGCCGGTCGAGGAGAAGGAAGTCGCCGCGCCGGATTACTTCCCGGTGATGGGTTCCGTCGAAGTGCCGGAACAGTGGGATGAGAGCTATGACGTCGTCGTCGTCGGCGGCGGTTTCGCGGGTCTCGCGGCGGCTTACTCCGCGGAGAAGGCCGGCAGCAGCGTCGTGCTGGTTGAGAAGCTCTCCACCACCGGCGGCAACAGCGCCATCAACGGCGGCCAGTACGCCGCGTACACCTCCGAGCGCGCCGCCGAGCTTCAGGAGAAGCTGGGTCTCGAGCCGGATACCGCTGAGAAGCACATTGAAGACACCATCAAGGGCGGCGACAACATGAGCAACCCGGCGCTGGTGCGCGAGATGGTCTACGCTTCCCCGGTTTACTTCAACCTGCTGCTGGACAACGGCCTGCAGATCCGCGACACGCTGGCTCGTCCGGGCGGACACTACGGCTACCGCACCTACGTCACCGAGAATCAGGTCGGTTCCGACATCACCAACCTGCAGCTCAAGATGCTGAAGGAAACCAGCGCGACCATCGAGCTGGAGACCAAGCTGGTTGAGATCTACCGCACCCGCGACGAAGCGAACCGCGTTGTTGGTATCCGCGTGGCGACGGCTGACGGCTACAAGACCATCGAAGCCAAGAAGGGCGTTATCATGGCGACCGGCGGCTTCTCCTCCAACGTCGAGATGCGCGAGACTCAGGTTCCGTACCTGACCGCGGATCTGCCGACCACCAACATCAAGGCTGCGTCCACCGGCGAAGGCATCTATCTGGCGCAGGCGATCGGCGCGAACACCACCCAGATGAGCAACATCCAGCGTTATCCGTGGGCTGACCCGAACACCGGCGTCCTGGATAAGTACGCGGTGTGGCCGTTCACCGGCCCGTCCTACGGCGTTATCTATGTTGACTACAACGGCAACCGTTACGTCAACGAAGGCGACCGCCGCGACGTCTGCGCGAACGCTGCCGTCAACACCGGTTTCGTCTCCACCTACGCGATCTTCACCGAGCCGGTCGTCGCCGGTTATGTCCGTGACGAAGAAATCGAAGCCGGTATCGCCGACGGCCGCATCCTGAAGGCCGACACCCTCGACGAGCTGGCCGAGAAGATCAACGGCTTTGCGGTCAAGGGTCAGTACCCGACCGTCACCGGCGAGAACCTCAAGGCCACCATCGAGAAGCACAACAGCTACATCGACAACGGCGTTGACCCCGACTTCGGCAAGGTGATGGCTTCCACGATGGTTAAGATCGAAGAAGGCCCGTACTACGCGTTGCCGCAGTTCCCGTCCGTGCACCACACGATGGGCGGCCTGGTCATCGACACCATGACCCGTGTTATCGACATCTACGGTCAGCCGATCGAAGGCCTCTACGCGGCTGGCGAAGTCACCGGCGGCGTGCACGGCACCAACCGTCTGGGCTCCAACGCGGATGCTGACGCTTGCGGCTTCGGCTACATCTCCGGCATCGTCGTTTCCACTGGCGAACTCCCGGACTTCATCCCCGCTGAGTAATTGAATCGCTCACATGCGGCGGCGCGAAAGCGCCGCCGTTCTTTTTTCTCCCCGACCTGTGTATATATGGAGCATGAGGACAGGGGAGGGGACGGGCATGAAAAAAGTTTTGGCGGCGCTGTTGATGCTGCTTTGCGCCGTGACGATGGGCGCAGGCGCGGCGGCGCAGACGCAGATGGACGTGTATTTCGCGGCGGATGCGATGGAAAACGAGACGGCCGAGCGGCTGATGGAGCTGACGCGGCGGGCGTTTCCGCAGGCGCAGTGGCGGGCGATTCTCCAGACGGGGGAGAACGATCTGCGCGCGCTGATCCTCGGGGATGACGTGCCCGATCTCATCGTCTGCGCGCCGGGCGAGGCGAATCTATGGGTGAGCGACGGGCTGTTTGCCGCGCTGGACGGCTGCGTGACGGATGCGGCGCGCATCAGCGAACCCGTGCTGGACGCCTGCATACAGGATGAATCGCTGTTTATGCTGCCGCTCACGGCCAGACACCGGCAGATGGCGGTCAACCGGCGGCTGCTGGAAAAGCGGAGAATGGGCTACATGACCAACAGCATCGAGCACCCGATCTGGTACCCGATGGAGTTTGATCAGCTTTTGGAGGAGTTCGCGCTGGCGGATCACCCGGCGATGGAGATTTGGCCGGCTGAGCCGGAAAGCTGCGGCGCGCTGGAAGCGATGCTGCAAGCGATTTACGGCGGGGCATGGCTGACGGAGGATGGCGGGCATGCACAGGCGGATCACGTCAACGTGCGCGCGGCGCTGGAATGGCTGCGCGACCGGGTGAAAGGCGGCCTGATTGCGCAGGTCGGGAGCCGGGAGGAGGCATTGGCGCACTTTTTGGGCGGCGAAACCGCCATCTTCATGGATTGGCGGCCCGGCGACGCGCGGCGCTATGCCCGCGAACTCGACCAAAATGGGATTGAGCTGGTGGAAATGCCGTATCCGTCCTCGACGGGGTTCGTCATCCGCTCGTTTGAGCTGACGGGCGTATGCGTCGCCGCGGGCGCGAACAGCGCGCTGGCCATGCGCGCGGCGGCGTTTTGGCACGAGGACGCGCAGGCGCAGCTTGTGCTCGGCGACCGCGGCATCTGGGTGGACGACGCGGTTTGGCTGCCCGAAATCGACGCGACGCAGAAGGGGCTGACCCTGCGGCGGCTGATGTGCGAGGCCGTTGAATCCGTGCTCAGCGGCGAAAGCGCGCCCAAGGAGGCGCTCCGGCTCGTTCAGGCGGCGATGGAGGCCATGTAACGACAGATTTCTTTGCCGAAAACGAAAATTTCTCTTGCAAAGAAGGGACTGACCGTGTTATAATCTCCTTTGTATGAACGGGCGCTCCGCTGCGAACAAAGTCGCGTTACGCATGAACGCCTGACGAAAGGAGAAACTGACCGATGAGCGAAATCATCCGTGCAATTGAGAGCGAGCAGCTCAAGAAAGACCTTCCCAAGTTCAACGTGGGCGATACCCTGCGTGTCATGGTTAAGGTTGT
>CAKTXH010000137.1 GCA_934630975.1 uncultured Clostridia bacterium
ACCGCGCCCGCCGCCAGCGCCTCGTCCGGGTGGATTTCCGGCACGGGGTTCGCCATCGGGAACACGCACGCGCCCGCGTTCATGCTTGCGACCATCTCGCGCGTCACCACACCCGGCGCGCTCACGCCGATAAACACGTCCGCCCCGCGCATCGCGTCGGCCAGCGTGCCGGTGATATGGCGCGGGTTCGTCTTATGGCTCATCTCCTCGTGCGCCGGGTTCAGCCCCTCCATGCCTTCGCAGATGATGCCGAACCTGTCCACCATGATCAAATCCTTCACGCCGAGGTTCATCAGGTGCTTGCCGATGGCCACGCCCGCGCTGCCCGCGCCGTTGATGACCACTTTCGCCGTCTCCATCGTCTTGCCGACGACCTTCAGCGCGTTGAGCAGCGCCGCCGCGACGACGACGGCCGTGCCGTGCTGGTCGTCGTGGAAAACGGGAATGTCGCAGATTTCCTTCAGCTTGCGCTCGACCTCAAAGCAGCGCGGCGCGGCGATATCCTCCAAGTTGATGCCGCCGAAGCTGCCGGAAATCAGGTAGATCGTCCGCACCAGCTCGTCCACGTCCTTCGTGCGAACGCACAGCGGGAAGGCGTCCACGCCCGCGAACTCCTTAAACAACACGCATTTGCCTTCCATCACCGGCATGCCCGCCTCCGGGCCGATGTCGCCCAGCCCGAGGATGGCCGAGCCGTCCGTAATCACGGCGACCATGTTCGCCCGCCGCGTGAGCAGATAGCTCTTCTCGTAGTCGTCGCGAATCGCGAGGCACGGCTCGGCCACGCCCGGCGTATACGCGAGGGAGAGTTCTTCGCTGTTGGTCACGTGGGTTCGCGGCGTCACTTCGATCTTGCCTTGCCACTCGTAGTGCTTTTTCAGTGCTTCCTGCTTAATGTCCATCATACGCTCCTTTTCTTGGGGCTCTGCCCCAATCCCCGCCAAAGGGCTTTCCGGTCGCCCTTTGGAAACCTTCGGCCCCAAAACGTAATTTTTTCTTCACAGGTTTTAATTCGATACCAACAGCATCATACTTGAATCGCCGAAAAAAATCAATCCCGTTCAGCAGGAAAAAGCGGGAAACCATCGAAATGTTTGCAGGGTATGGGTCTTAGGAGGTTGTCTATGAAACTCACTCGTTCTCAGGTGCTCGACCTGCTCGTCCGCGCCAAGGCCGCAGATCTTCTGCCCGCCGATGGGCCGACCTCTCTGTTCGTCGCCCAAAAGCGCGGAAAACCCGTTCAGCTCGCGGTCGCCGTAACGGATTCCAAAATCGTCGTCCGGCAAAGCCGCCTGCCCTTTTCGCGTCCCTTCGTCTTTTCCACCGCGGAATTGACGCAGCATTGATTCTACATTGGAGGTTTTTTCCATGAGCAATTTCAGCTATTTTACGCCCACCCATGTCTATTTCGGTAAGGATACCCATAAGCAGGTCGGCGATCTCGTCCGCGCGCAGGGCTGCAAAAAGGTTCTGATTCATTTCGGCGGCCAGAGCGCGCGCCGCAGCGGCCTGCTCGATCAAATCGAAGCGTCCCTCGACGCGGCGGGCGTGGCGCATGTCCAGCTCGGCGGCGTCGTCCCCAATCCGCATCTTTCCCTCGTCTATCAGGGCATCGACCTGTGTAAAAAGGAAGGCGTCGATTTCATCCTCGCCGTCGGCGGCGGCAGCGTCATCGACTCCGCCAAGGCCATCGGCTACGGCATGTGCATGTCCGGCGACGTGTGGGATCTCTACGATCACACCCGCAAGGCCGAGGGCTGCCTGCCCATCGGCGTGGTGCTGACCATCGCCGCTTCCGGCAGCGAAATGAGCGATTCCTCCGTCATCACCAAGGAGGAAGGCGGCATCAAGCGCGGCTATAACGACGATCTCTGCCGTCCGAAGTTTGCCATCATGAACCCGGAGCTGACCATGACCCTGCCGGATTATCAGACCGCCTGCGGCTGCACCGATATCCTCATGCACACAATGGAGCGCTACTTCACGCAGGGCGACGCGATGGAAATCACGGATAGCATCGCCGAGGGTCTTCTGCGCACCGTCATGGCGCAGGCCGTCATCCTCCGCGACGATCCGAAGAACTACGACGCGCGCGCCGAAGTCATGTGGGCGGGCAGCCTTTCCCATAACGGCCTGACCGGCTGCGGCCATAGCGAGAGCGACTTCGCCTCCCACCGTCTGGAGCACGAGCTGGGCGGCATGTTCGATGTGGCGCACGGCGCGGGTCTCGCCGCGGTCTGGGGAAGCTGGGCGCGCTATGTCTACAAGAACTGCCTGCCGCGCTTCGTCCGCTTCGCGCGCAACGTCATGGGCGTGGAGGCCGGCCTGTCCGATGAGGAAACCGCCCTTCGCAGCATCGAGCGCATGGAGGATTTCTTCCGTTCCATCAAGATGCCCACCAGCCTCAGCGAGCTTGGCGTGCATCCCACCGAAGCGCAGCTCCACGAGCTGGCGCGCAAGTGCAAGATCGCTTCCGGCGGCCTTCTCGGTTCTGCCAAGCGTCTGGATGAAAGCGATATGCTCGCCATCTACGAAATGGCCAATCACTAATCTTTGTTCAAGTCTGTAAAGCGTCAAGCTTTCGCTCACGCATGTGATTTTTCGCAATTTCCCATATATCAATAAAGGGAAGCCGTTCCGCGCGGCTTCCCTTTTTCAATGATTCGCTTAAAATTTATTCGCCCAAAATTCTCGCTTTGTTCAGCGGGAAGACCACGCAGCGCACGTGACCCTTGATCATCTTGCGCTCCAGCGCGCCGACCATCGGGCTGCGGCTGTCCTTGCTGTTGTTGCGGTTGTCGCCCATCACGAAATAGTGGCCTTCCGGCACGGTGAACGGGCCGAAGTTCGTCTCGTTGGGCGTCATTTCGAAATTCTGCTCGACGAATTCGCCGTTGACGTACAGGTCGCCGTTTTTCAGCTCGATCGTTTCGCCCGGCAGACCGATCACGCGCTTGACGCGGTACATGCCGTCGTCCGTGTTCGGGTAATCGCAGATCACGATGTCAAACCGCTCCGGGTCGCCCGCCAGATAGTCGAACTTCGTCGCGATCATGAATTCGTTGTTTTCCAGCGTGTTGAGCATCGAGCTGCCGTCCACGCGAACCGGCTCAAAGATAAACGTGCGCACGACGAACGCCAGCGCCGCCGCCACAACGAAAACCATCACCCATTCAAAAATTTCGCGCTGCAAGCTTTTTTTCGGCTTCTCCTTTTTCTTCTGGTTCTTCTTTTCCTGCTCCATGAAAAATGCGCCTCGTTTCCTTGAATTTTTAATCCGTCTCGTTGGTGCCGCGAATCGGCTCCGCCGCGTGCTCAATCACCTTTTTCATTCGCTTGGTGAAATCTGCGCGATCCATCATCACGATGCGCCCGCAGCCCGAGCAGCGGATTTTGATGTCCGCGCCCACGCGGATCACCGTCCACCTGTCGCTGCCGCAGGGGTGCGTCTTGCGCATCTGCACCAAATCGCCCAATTGCAATTCGTCCATGCCTGCCGCCTCCTTTGTGCGTCACCGCCCATTATAGCAGGGGCTTTTCGTCTTTTCAAGCATAATCCGCCGACGGCCAAAACCATTATATGCCCATCATGCGGAATCGTCAACTATATTTTGCTTTTTGGTAAATTTATCCGTCAGTTATTCCGGGTCGATCCTGTGGATTCGCTCGCGCAGCCGCATCATCTTTTCGTCCGTCTGGTGGATCACGTCGGCACATTCCTTCAGCTCCCGCATGATGGCCTCGCTGTCTTCCACCTGCTTTTTATATTGCATGTCGTGGTCGAGCGTCGCCCAGAAGTCCATCGCAATCGTGCGGATCTGAATTTCGCATCGCACGGGCCGCACCTTGTCGCTGAAGTATACCGGGATTTCCACAATCAGGTGATAGCTCCTGTACCCGTTGTCCTTCGGCGTTTTGATGTAGTCCTTGACCGTGATGATCTTCACGTCCTTCTGCCGCGCCAGCATCCGCGCGATTTCGTAAATGTCGTCGATGTACGCGCAGAGCACGCGGATTCCCGCGATGTCCGACAGATTCTGCGTCATGTTGTCCACCGTCACCTCAAGCCCCATCTTTTTGAGCTTGCGCGCAATGGAGGACGGCTTTTTCAGCCTGCTTTCGATGAATTCAATCGGGTTTCTCCGATACCGCACCGTCATGTCCTTGGAGAGCACCTCCAGCTTGGTGCGCATCTCCAAAATCGCACAGTGATAGCGCATCATCGCTTCCTGATAAAGCGCCTCCTGCGCGAAAACATGTTCGCTGTCGGATGGAATGATATCCGTATCAATGGCCGTCGGGCCTCTCAATTCGTTGTTTCTCATGGTCTTTCCCACTTTTACAGGCATTGTCGCCCATTTTTTTGATACGATAATTGTAACATATTTTTTCCCGTCTGTCTATCCGCTCTTTCTTCCAGTCAGCCCTGCAAAAAGGATTTAGATCCCTTCTCGTCCTAGTTTCTTTGCAAAATGAAAGAGACTCTGATTTCTCAAAGTCTCTGCCTGGACGCAGAAGGAGGGATTTGGCTCTCC
>CAKTXH010000138.1 GCA_934630975.1 uncultured Clostridia bacterium
TGCCGTCAACGGTCATTTTCTTAGCCATTGGTAAAAACCTCCCTATGTGAATCAAGGTTTAACGCCTCTGTGAGAAGTCCGCCCGCGCAGGGATCGTCGCAAACGGACATTTCTCGACGTTTTCTATTATAGCCTTCTGGCAATTTAATGTCAACCGAGACAGGAAAATTCGCGCCGATTTTGAGCACATTTTGGCGCTTATGGAAGAAATCAGCCTTTCCTTATGCCCTCTGCACACAAGTTCAGACGACTTTGCGCCTTCTTTTTGTACCAATTGACCTTGACAAGCGCCCCGCCGCTCTGTACAATCGTTTTTAATCCGTTCCGTCTTCGTTTATACCGATTTATATCGCGCTTTTTCCGGCGGTTTGGCCGTCGTCAAAGGAGTTTTGAATATGAACCGCATCCTCGCTTCCGTCTTTCCCCGCGCCAACGCCAAGGCGCTGCGCACCGCCGCGCTGCTCACGCTGGCGCTCGTGCTTGCCGCGCACGGCTTCTGCTTTATGAATCTGACTTACTCCGGCGCGTCCGTCATGCTCAACGCCGTCAAGGGCAGCGCTTCGCAGATTGCTTCCGGCTCGTTCCTTCTGCCGACTTACTGGCGCATCCGCGGGGCGATCAGCGCGCCGCTTTGGGTCGGGCTGCTCAGCGCCGGTTATCTTTCCCTGTCCGCGGCGCTCGTGTGCGGCCTGCTCGGCCTCTCTTCGCCGGTTCTGGTCGCGATGCTCAGCGGCGCGGTGGCGCTCTCCCCGTCCGTTCTGGCCGTCTTCGCCGGTTCGATTCACACAGCGGATGCGCAGTTTCTCGCCGTTCTGCTTTCCGTCTGCGCGGTTGTGCTCTGTCTGCGCGTCCGCGCGGGCGCGCTGCTCGGCGCGCTGGTTCTGGCCGCAGCGCAGGCGTTGGATCGGTGCGCGCTGGCCTTCTTTCTCGGTCTGGCCGCGCTCTGCCTGCTCCAATCACTTCTCGATGAAGAAGAAGCGCCGCGCGATATCCTCCGCCGCGCCGTCCGCGTACTGCTCTGCGCGGGGCTGGGCATGGCGTTCTATTTGGGCGGGCTTCTGCTGTTCCTCCGTCGTTATGGCCTTGACCGCGAGCTTTCGCTGCAAGCCCCGGCGGGCAAGAACCTCGTCGGCGCATGGCTGTATCCGTTTAAACTGCTCTTTCAGCCGCTGACCATTTACACCCACGTCGGCGTCGTGCTGCACGCGCTGCTGATTGCGCTCGGCGCGTTCGCGTTTCTCAAGCTTCTGCCCCATTTGAAGGGTCGCGCGCCCGCGGCGGCGCTGCTTATCCTCCTCTTTCCGCTGCTGATCAACCTGCCCGCCTATTCCACGCTCCCCGCCGGGCAGACCAGCCTGCCGTATCTTCTGCTGGATACGCTGCTCATCGTTTTGCTGCAAGCCGCGTTTGAAACCTCTGTGGATGAGCGCCATCTGGCCTACCGTTTCGGCGCGGCCATGCTCGGCGTTACGCTGCTGGGCACGACGATTTTCGCCAATCAGGTCTATCTGAAAAAGGCGTTGGAGTTCGATTCCACCCTTTCCGTGATGACCCGCGTGATCGCCCGCGCCGAAGCCGTTCCCGGCTTCAATCCCAGCGAAACGCCCGTCGCGCTCGTCGGCTCGATTGAGGATTCGGATGTCTCCGTCGTCCATCAGGGTTTTGAAAAGCTGACCGTGCTGGAAGCCGCTCAAAACAATTACGCCGCCGTGGATAACGCTGGAAACACGTGGTACATGTGGGAAATCATGGGCTATCCGCTCAATCTGGTGGATGTCTTCACGCTGGGGCAGCTTGCCGCGCGGGAAGACGTTCAGGCCATGCCCGCGTTTCCGTCGGAAGATTGCTGCCGGATGATCGACGGCACGCTGGTTATCAAATTAAGTGATATATAATCAGGAGGTTTTCTGGATGAATTTGACCTTTTGCCGCACCCGCGATACAAGCGGCCCGATGATGGAAGCCGCTTTAGCCCTGTATCGTTCCAGCTTTCCCGCCCACGAGCTTCGTCTCCCGCCGGATCAGCGCGATGTGATGGGCGATCCTCGCTATCACTTCGATCTCTGCCTGCTGGATGGTGCGCTGGCCGGGCTGATTCTCTATTGGAATTTCGGCGCGTATTTCTACGTCGAGCATTTCTGCGTCGAGCCATCCCTGCGCGGTCACGGTCTCGGCACGCTGATTCTCGCCGAGCTGGCGAAAAAGGGAAAACCGATCATTCTGGAAATCGACCCGCTGGTCGATGACGTCGCCGTTCGCCGCAAGGGCTTCTACGAGCGCTGCGGCTATGTCGCGAATCCCTTTGCGCATATCCACCCGCCGTATCAGGCCGCCAATTCCGGCCACGAGCTGATCGTCATGAGTTTCCCCCGCTCGATTTCGCAGGCGGATTTTGACACTTTCACCGTCGATCTGCGCGAAAAGGTCATGAAATACAGCGAAGGCAGACGGAACGCTTGAACGCAGGAGCGCGCGTTGCGCGTCCGCAGACTGTATACAAAAAACGCATGCCATCCGTTTGGACAGCATGCGTTTTTTAGTATACCACCGTCTCCCCAACGCTGATTCCTTTCAGAATCTGCGTCGTCTCGTCGGTCATGATGCCGGTCGTCACGCGGCGCGTTTCGCCGCTTTCCAGCGTCACGAAATAGCCTGCGTCGTCCTTTTGCAGCGCGTCCGTCGGGATCAGCGTCGCGTTTTCGGCGGTATTCACCACGATTTCTCCGGAGACGTTCATGCCGCCCTTGACGCGCGCATCCTCGCCGCTGACCGCAACGGTCACGTCGTAGGTCGTCACGCCGGAACCCGCGTTGCCCAGCGGCGCGATTTTCTGCACCGTGCCGGTCAACTGCGCGTCGTCCAGCGCATCGACGGAGAGATTCACCGTCTGCCCCGGCTGAACGGAAAGAATATCCAGCTCATCGACGGCCAGCGTGAGCGTCAGCCCTGCGCCGTCCTCGACGATGCTCATCAGTTTCGTTCCGTCCGTCACGCTGTCGCCCTTGCCCGCGTCCAGCGTCGCGACCACGCCGTCGCACGGCGCGGTGACAACCAGCGCATCCCGCTTTTCATACGCCGTTTCCAGCGAAACGAGCGCCTTGTCGTAATCGCGCAGCACGCTGGCGTTGTCCAGATACAGCGGGATTTCGTCCCATTCGATGCGCGCCAGCACGTCATAGCGCTTGCATCGGTCGCCGACTTCCACCGTCAGTCCCTTGATCGTGCCGCCGTAAGCGGAAACGGCCATCGGCTTGTTGATCTCCAGCGTGCCTTCGCCGACCGTCTCCCCCGCCTGCGTATACACCGTCACGGGGATATCCATGTCATATTCGTCGCTGGCGATTTCGATGGTCGCTTCCGTCCCGTGCTGGGTCAGGCTGACGACCGTGCCCGTCGTTTCGAGCTTTTTGCCCTGTACGACGACCGTTTGCCCCAGCTCGAGCAGCTCGCCGGAAAGGCCGCTCAATTCCACTTTCATCCTGCCGTCCGTGGAAAGGAGCATTACCGCACCGTATTCCCGATAGATGGCCAGCGCGTCGTCGCCTTTTTCAATGTAAATCGCCTTGATTAAACCGTCGGCGGGCGCGCGGATCGTGATTTCGTTGGAGATTTTTTCGCCCTTTGTCTCGCCGCTCTCCGTGTCGTCGGTCGTTTCTTCCGGCTGAGCGTCTTCGCCCGGTTCGCCGCTTCCCGGCATTTCGCCTTGTCCGCCGCCCGGCATTGCGCCCCGTCCGCCGCGGCTGCCGCTTTGGCTGTTGGTCTGTTTGTAGACGTACTGCGTATGCGTCTGCGTCTCCCGCACCGCTTCCTGCGCGGTCTGCAAGTCGTATTCAAGCTGCTCGATTTCCGCGTCCAGCTCGTCGTTTTCGAGCTTCGCCACGATATCTCCGGCTTTCACAGTGTCGCCGACCTCGACCAGATATGCTGAAATCGTGCCGTCCGTCTGCGCGTATACGCCGGGCTGGCTGGCGGGCTGCACCTCGCCGGAGCCGAACACCGTCTTTTCAATCGTGCCGAGCGCCGCCGCCGCGGTCTGCTTCGTCTGCGGCTCGTCCGCATCCTGTCCGCCGTTCATGCCGGGCAGGATGACGCACACCGTCAGCGCGCCAAGCGCCGCCGTCAGCGCCAGAAAGGCCGCGATGCGAACCGCGCGCTTTCTCGCCCGTTTTTTTCTCAGCGCCTGTCTTGCGGCGCTCTCTTTTTGTTCCATGTGCCGCCCTCCATGCGCTTATTCATAGTGCAGCGCGTCAATCGGCTTGAGCTTGCTGGCCTTGTTGGCCGGGTACAGGCCGAAAATCACGCCCACCGCCATTGAGAACCCAATCGCCAGTTCCGCAACGCCGACGCTCATCGTCAGCGTCATGCCCAGCGCGTCCTCGAGCACCCGCATCAGCAGATAGCCCGCGCCGAGACCGATCAATCCACCCATGCCGGAAATGACGATGGATTCAATCAGGAATTGCAGCAGAATGTTTCTGCGCTTCGCGCCGATGGCCTTGCG
>CAKTXH010000139.1 GCA_934630975.1 uncultured Clostridia bacterium
ACGCGGCGCGGACGGCCCGTCGTCGCGCCGTATTCGCCGCGGTCGCCGCCGCGCTTGCGCAGCTCCTCAGCCTCGTCGCCGAACAGCTCCGTCGTGAACGGGCCTGCGCCGACGCAGGAAGAATACGCCTTCGTGACCGCGATGACCTCTTTGATGCTCCACACCGGCACACCAGCGCCCACCGGGCCGTAGCCCGCCAGCGGCGAAGAGGACGTAACCATCGGATAAATGCCGTGATCCGGGTCGCGCAGCGTGCCGAGCTGACCCTCCAGCAGGATCTTCTTGCCCTCGCGAACCGCCTGCATCATGTAAGCGTCGGTATCCGTCACATACGGGCGGATGCGCTCGGCGAGGTCGGTCAGCTTGGCAATCAGCGCCTCGAGATCGACCGGCTCTTTGTGATAGAGGTTGACGATCATCGCGTTCTTGATATCCAGCGCGTGGGCGAGCTTTTCGCGCAGCACGTCCGGGTAATAGAGCTGGCAGACCTGAAGGCCGATCTTCTGGAACTTGTCGCCGTAGAACGGCGCAATGCCCGATTTGGTTGAACCGAAGGAGTTCTTGCCCAGCCGCTCCTCCTCATAGCAATCCAGCGCGACATGGTACGGCATGAGCACCTGCGCGCGCTCGGAAATCAGGATCTTCGGCGCAGGCAGACCCTGCTCCTCCACCGCGGCCAGTTCCTTAAGGAAAAACTCGATATCCAGCGCAACGCCCGGGCCAAGCACGTTGACCACGCCGGGCGTGCACACGCCGCTGGGCAGAAGATGGAGGGCAAAGCGGCCATAATCATTGATGATGGTATGACCGGCGTTCGCGCCGCCCTGAAAACGAACCACAATGTCGGACTCGGAGGCCAGCATATCGGTGATCTTGCCCTTGCCTTCGTCGCCCCAATTCGCGCCAACAATCGCACGGACCATATGGAAGGTTCAACCCCTTTCAAAGCAAAAGCGGCAAAAGCCGCCATGATAGACATGCGCCCCGCCGCGTTTCCCCGGCGCAGACCGTCTCTGAACCAGTCGTTTATGATACAGGAAATGACGAATTTTGTCAAGCGGTTTCGCGGTTTTTGTTCGTAAATTTGCTCACACCGCGCACGCGTCGCCGACGGACAGCGCCGCCTCGTCCGGCGCAAGGCTTTCCACGCCGCCAAACACCTGCTCCACCAGCGCGTCAAGCTCGCGCCACGCGTCGGTTTCGCCCAGCTCCTCCTTCAGCCCCGCCGTGCAGCTGCGGTAATACCACGCGTGGCGGCGCTTGTCATGCTGGTGGAATTTCATGAACACTTCTTCGCCGTCGCGGGCAAAATCCCGGCTGATGGCGCGCATGTTGCTCAGCTTGTCGGAAAGCGCGATGATCTTCGCCGCGCGGCAGCCGCCGCAGATGCGCTTGACCGCGCCCAGCTTGCGGGCGTTCCACGTCAGGCAGGGATCGCCGCAGGCGCGCTGGCTCTCCTCGCAGACCAGCCCCGCCACGCGCACCCCAAAGCGCTCACTGAGCGCTTCGAACGTCACGCCGCAGTCCTCCATCACGTCATGCAGCGCGGCCGCGGCCAGCACCTGCGGGTCGTCCGTCATCGTGGAGGCAATCGCAACCACCTCCATCGGGTGAACGATGTAGGGGATTTCGCTCCCCTTGCGCGCCGCGCCGTCGTGCGCCTGCGCCGCAAAAATAACCGCCTGAGTCACCAGCGTCATGGGCTTTCCTCGCTTTCCGCGTTACGCTTCGTATTCCCCGTCGAACACAAAGGCAGCCGGGCCGGTCATCATCACATGCCCCGTCTGCTCATCCCATCTGTCATGCAGCGCGCCGCCGTCCAGTTCGATTTCCGCTTCGCGCCCGGCCAGCCCGCAGAGGTTCGCCGCCACCAGCGCCGCGCACGAGCCTGTGCCGCAGGCCAGCGTCACGCCGCTGCCGCGCTCCCATACGCGCATCCGCAGCCGCGTTTCGGAAAGGACGTTGACAAACTCGATATTCACTTTTTTCGGGAACGCCGGATGAATTTCCAGCGCCGGGCCGTACTTCGTCAGTTCGAACGTCTCTACCGGCTCGTCAAGGAAAATCACCCCGTGCGGGTTGCCCATCGAAACCGGCGTGATTTCAAACGTCCGCTCCAGAACCGTGATCGGCGCCCGCTTCACCACGCCCTGCCCCAGCGTGCAGGGCACATCCTCGCAGGCCAGAATCGGCTCGCCCATATCCACGCAGACGGTCTTGACCTTTCCGTTTTCCACGGTCAGGTTCAGCGTCTTCATGCCGGAATCGGTTTCCAGCGTCACCACCGTCTTGTTCGTCATGCCCCGGTCGTAGACGTATTTCGCGACGCATCGGCTGGCGTTGCCGCACATCGCCCCGCGCGAACCATCCGCATTATACATGATCATGCGGAAATCCGCCTTGTCGCTCGGCGCGATCAGCACCAGCCCGTCGCCGCCGACCCCGAAGTGCCTGTCGCTGATGCGCCGCGCCAGCGCGGGCGGATCGTCCACCCGCTCCTCGAACGCGTTGACATAGATGTAATCGTTGCCAAGTCCCTGCATTTTGGTGAATTTCATGCGCGCCGTTTACCCACTTTCCCGTAAAATCAAACACACTGAGATATAAAGTTCGCGAAAACAAACTGTTTTTCCTGCCGGGTCAATCATAAAAAGCCGATTTGGCTTTTTCTCCGAATTCACGCAATTCAAAAAGAGAGACCGCCGTTTCCAGCAGTCTCTCCCCATATTCGGTTTTACTCGGCCATAGCCGCCTGAGCGCCCGCAACCTTGCCGAAGCAGACGGACTCAGAGTAGCCGCCGCCCTGCCAGGTGACCTCGCCCGCCGCGTACAGGCCCGGCACAACGGTGTCGTCCGCGTTCAGAACCTGCGCGTTCTCGTTGCAGACCACGCCGCCCTTGGTCATGTGGTTGGCCGCCTCGACGCGCACGCCGTAATACGGGCCTTCCGCGTCCAGCGCACGCTTCGGCACAGCCGCAACCTGCGCGTTCTCCGCGCCCGCCGCCGCGTCGGCATTGTACTGCTCGACGGAAGCCTTCAGGCCCTCGCCGTCAATGCCCAGCTTCTCGGCCAGCTCCTCGATGGTCGCGCCCTCGGCGTAATAGCCCAGCGCCACATGCTTGCGGATGCGGTAGAAGGAATCATAGCCGGTCTTGTCGGTGATGTAGAAGGCCGCGCCGTTCGGCTGCTCCTGAATCATGGTGCCGCGATCCATGCCGGACTTGTTCGGCAGGAGCGTACCCTCGTTGTTGGCCAGCAGGTTCATGTCCGCGCCGCCGGTCAGATCGCGATACGGCACGATGATGTTGGAGAAGAAGCTCATCTTGCCCATGTTCTCCATCTTGAAGCCGTTCTGCTCAAAGATCTTCACGAAGTCGCCCGTCGTGCCCATCTGGTTGGAGGTGTTGAAGACCTCGTAGCCCGGCGCATACTCGGCAAGCAGCTCCTTGTTGGAGCAGAAGCCGCCGGTCGCGATGATGGTGCTCTTGGCGTTGATGGTATAGGTCTCGCCCGCGTTGTTGGTGACGACCACGCCCTTGCAGACGCCATCCTCCATCACGAGATCCATGCCCTTGGTGCCGGTGCGCACGTCCACGCCCAGCTCGGCCGCAGCCTTTTCCAGACCCGCCTGAATGACTTCGCCGGAATACTGGTTATCCTCGGCCATGTGGTTGGTGCCGCCGTAGTTGTAGTTCAGCTCCACGCCCATCGCGCGCAGCCACGCGTCGATGCCGTATTCCTCGTTCGCCCAAACCTGGATGCGCTCGGCGGATTCGCCGTTGGCGCTCTTCTCCTCGATGAACTTCACCAGACCGGCCTCGCCGACCCACTCGTCGTTGCCCGCGGCCTTCTGCGCCTCGGTATTGATCATATCGAAGAAGTTCATGTCGAACTTGCCGTTGCCGCTGAGGATATCCAGCTTTTCAACGATGATCACGTTCTTATCCGCGTTGGTCTGCTTGGCGCTGATCGCCGCAGCCAGACCCGCAGGGCCGCCGCCGACGATCACGATGTCACATTCCTCCGCCGCGCGCTCGGTCGCCGGCTTCTCCGCGTTCTGCATGGAGACGGCCGGCGCTTCCAGACCGGCCTGCTTCATCGCGTCGGCCACAGCGGTCTTGATCGCGTAAGAAGAGAAGGTCGCGGCGGTCACGCTGTCCACATCCGCGGTGTTCGCCTCGATGATGCGCTCGCGGATCACCGGGAACGCGCGGTCGATGACGACGTTCGTTTCGTGGTTGTCGCCCAGCGCCACATCGGCGATTTTGCCATCTTCGATGGTCACGTTCACGGTCATCTCGCCGTGGTAGCCGCTGCCCGTCGCAGAATACGTCTCGGCCATCGCCACGCTGCCCGTCATCACGGCGGCCGCAGCCAGCAGGCTGAGCATCTTGGTCTTGTTCATGGTTCTTCCTCCTTGA
>CAKTXH010000140.1 GCA_934630975.1 uncultured Clostridia bacterium
GATGTTGTTGGTAGATGAAGTTGATAATAAGGAATTTTTGACAGGCTTGTTTCATGCAATGTATGATGAACTGCCAGCCCCAAAACCGAAAAAGAAGAAATAGACAACTTCCCGTTTATCGAGTCCTTTTGAAATTTAACAGATCGTGAGATTTGAATATCATGCGAATACTCATCTACGGCGCTGGCGTAATCGGTTCGCTGTATGCGGCCTTATTCGCCAACGCAGGCTTTGACACCAGCCTCTATGCCAGAGGAAAGCGGCTGGAAACGCTCCAAAACAAGGGGCTTCTTTATTTGAAAAACGAACAGGTCAGGAAGGCCGACGTTTCCGTCATATCCAAATTAGAGGATGGCGACCGCTACGATTTCATCTTCCTGACCGTCCGGGAAAATCAGCTGTACCAAGCGCTTCGTGAGCTGAAAACAAACCGGAGTCCGTGCATCGTCACTATGGTCAATTCAATCGACGATTACGGCAAATGGGAAAGCGTCTGCGGAAAAGGGCGAATCCTCCCCGCTTTTCCGGGCGCGGGCGGCAGCATTCGGGAGGACGTGCTTGATGCAGCGCTCACGCCCCGGCTGATTCAGCCGACCACCTTCTCCGAAATTTCGGGCGAAAAAACGGAACGGACGAAAGCCCTTTCCACCCTGTTTCGGAAGGCCAGAATCCCTTATCAACAGGTGCCAGACATGCATCTCTGGCAGCTCTGCCATCTCGCGATGGTCGTGCCCATCGCCGATGCCTATTATGAGGCGGATCATCCGAAACAGGCAGGGCGGGAACAAAAGGTGATGCACCGGACAGCCGAACAGCTGAAACAAAACTTCCGCCTGCTGAAAAAGGACTGCGGAAAGCTGTCTCCTTCAAAGATGAATTTCTTTCTGTTTATCCCCCTGCCCGTGCTGACGGCAACGCTGTCCTTCGTTTTTGAAAGCGCTTTCGGAAACAGGTTCATGTATCAGCACGCCGTCAAAGCCCCCGACGAAATGCGGCGGCTGCACGAACAGTTTTATGGTTATCTGGAAACCAAAATGTAACAGCCTTTCCTTCGAGCGCATGCCATCCCATCCGGATCTGCAAATGCAAAGGAGCGTAGAAGCATGATTGATAAACGATATTACGAAAAGCTCGGCGGTTTCGCTTATCTGCTGGGTGAACTGAGCAAGAAGCTCGGCAGTCAGCAGACGGATACGCTGGTGAATGATGCGGTCAGCCTTTGCAACGAGTTTTGCAGCCAATATGAAGACCTCCCTAAAAAGGAAAAGCTCCATACCGAACAGATGATCTTCCCGCGCGCCGCCCTTTATCTGCAAATGGTTCGGTATATGCCGCAGGAGGAAGCCTTCGGCATGATCGTAAACGCCGTCAGATTCGGGGTCGAGCCTGATCGAAAACGCCTGCATCTTGCGACCAAAATTCCCTTTATCCGGCCTCTTTTCTTCAAGATTTTCCCTTGGATGATGGATACCATGTTCAATGAAGAAGCGGGCTTCAAAACGACAAAATTTGAATCCGACAGCAGGCATTACCGGGTCGACGTTCTGCAATGCCCCTATATGAAATACTGCGAATTGCTGGGCTGCAAAGAACTGACGGCCACCTTCTGCCTGAGCGACGACCGCGTCTATGGCGATATGTGCGGCATCACCTTCGAGCGGCAGGGCACAATCGGGCGGGGCAATAATCAATGCGATTTCTATTTTTACAGGGCTTCCCGCTGAACGCCCCATTTTGAAATCAAACATCGAAAGGAACAACACTCATGTCAAGAACGGAAGAGGTCGAGCTGACCAACATGTGTATGATCTGCGACGGGCAGGGCAATGTGCTCGTGCAGAACAAGAAAAACCATCCCACGTGGCACGGATGGAATTTCCCCGGCGGCCACGTCGAAAAGGGCGAATTTGTTACGCCGTCGGTGATTCGCGAAATGCGGGAAGAGACGGGTCTGACCATCGAAAACCCGAAGCTGTGCGGCATCAAGGAATTCCATAAAGCCGCGGACGGAAAGCGCTACATCGTCTTTCTGTATACGGCCAGCCGCTTTTCGGGCGAGCTGAAATCCTCCGACGAAGGCGAGGTTTTCTGGTATCCGCTCTCCGACCTGCCTTCCGCCCCCGAACTCATCGACGGCTTTGCGGATATGCTGCCCGTTTTCACCTCCGAAGCCGTCAGCGAAGTGTATTATGCCGACCGCGGGGATTCGTTTGACACGGTGTTCTGCTGAGCGCGAAAAACGGACGACCGAAAAAGGGAAGGTGCATCGCCGTGACGATTCATGAATTTGGCTGTGAAAACCCGAAAACGCTTCTGCTGATTCACCCCTCCGTCGTGAAATGGGATTACTTTGAAACCGTCATTCCGCTTCTGCAAAAGGATGATCACCTGCTGGTTCCGGCGCTTCCCGGCTATGATTTTGAGGACGACAGCGATTTTACCAGCGTAGAGCAGATTGCTTCGGAGCTGAACGCATGGCTGCAAGAAAATAGTGTCATTTCAATCCGAAGAGGTCTTCCCATGCGCATCACCATGCTCGCCACGCTGACGCTGATGCTGGCGTATTTTCTGATTCTATACGGCGGCGTTGCGTTCATTCAGGATAAGCGCTTCTTCGGCTTCGCGCCGAAGGAAAATCTGGCCGCCATTCCCGACCGAAAGGAGCGCTTCCTGCATTTCGCGCTCTATATTCCGTTGAGCGCCACGCTGGCGTGGGTGTGCACGCTGCTTTGAACTCCAAGCCATCGCCAAATTCGGTAAATCGTCCAAAGGCCGCTGCTTCCATCGCGAAAGCAGCGGCCTTTGGGGTTATTGAATTATTTCAAAAACGCGTCAACCTGTTTCTGCGCTTCTTCACAGTCATTCTGCGCAACCGTGCCTGTGACGGCCAGCCCGTCCTTCACCTCCGCGTCAGCGCAAACTGCCTCCTCAGGCTTTCTTTTCAAACTCGCGCGCCACGTCCTGCAAGAGCTGGCGAATCGGCAGATGCTGCGGGCAGGCTCGCTCGCACTTGCCGCATTTCACGCAGTCCGACGCCCTGCGTCCGGGCGCGGCGTGCGCCGCATAATCGGCGTTTCCGTCGGGGTGCATCTGCCTGTCGTTCATCGCCGCGAACAGCTCCGGAATGGAGATATGCTTCGGGCATCCGTCAACGCAGTAGCGGCAGCCCGTGCAGGGAATCAGGTTCCCGCCGCTTAAAATCGCCCGAACGCGGCCGATAGCGCCCCTTTCGCGTTCATCGAGCGGCCGGAAATCCCGCATGAACGAGAGGTTATCCCGCATCTGCTCCATATTGCTCATGCCGGAGAGCACCATCATCACGCCGGGGAAGCCCGCCGCAAAGCGAATCGCGTAGCTTGCCGCGCTTCCGCCGTGCAGCGCGTCCAGCTCGGCCTTCGCGCTTTCCGGCAGGTTGACCAGATTACCGCCCTTGACCGGCTCCATCACGATCACCGGCTTGCCGTGCTTCACGCAGACCTCGTAGCATTTGCGGCTCTGCACCTTCGGGTCGTCGTAATCCGCGTAGTTGAACTGGAGCTGCACCGCCTCGATCGCCGGATACTCCGTCAGAATCTGCTCCAGCACCTCCGCGCTGTCGTGGAAGGAGAGGCCGACGTGGCGAACCCTGCCCTCCGCTTTCAGCGCGAACGCCGTCTCATACGCGCGACAGGCCTTGAAGTGGCCGTAGTTCTTCGCGCTCTGCGCGTGCATCAGGTAAAAATCGAAATACGTCACGCCGCAGGCTTCGAGCTGGCTTTCAAACAGCGGCCGGATATCCGCCTCGGTCTTAAAAAAGCTCCCCGTCAGCTTGTCCGTCAGCACGTAGCTTTCGCGCGGATAGCGGCTCGTCAGGCAGGCTTTGAGCGCCGTTTCGCTCTTGCCCTGAAGATAGCCGTGCGCGGTATCGAAGTAGTTGAAGCCCGCGTCCAGAAACGCGTCCACCATCTTCTTCGTTTCCTCAAGGTTCACGTTCTCCCCGTCCATCGGCAGACGCATACAGCCGAAGCCAAAATTCTTCTTGATCTTTTCCATGTTGTACACCCTTTCAAAGCCCTGTTTTCTTTGAACGCTTCCATTTCCATGATACAGCTTAAACTTTACTTTAAGTCAAGCCCTTTGAGCTATTTTTTTCTTCTCATTTTTCCAAAACGCAGAAAAACCCCCTGCCAACGGCAGGGGGCTGAATTTCCGGGAAAGGGAAATTACTTGACTTCGACCTTCGCGCCCGCTTCTTCGAGCTTCTTCTTCATGGTCTCGGCCTCTTCCTTGGAAGCGCCTTCCTTCAGGGTCTTCGGAGCGCCTTCGACGATGTCCTTGGCTTCCTTCAGGCCCAGGCC
>CAKTXH010000141.1 GCA_934630975.1 uncultured Clostridia bacterium
GGGGGTAATGGGGTTCTTAGGGGATTTAGGGGGAGAAATCGAAATCTCCCCCTAATCCCCTAAGCCCAGCGGAGCGCCGTCACGCGCTGAACCCGCACTCAATCCTCACCGCATACTCAGGCTGCAACAGCTTCGCGCCGAAGCCGTCCATCTTCCAGCCGACCGTGGAAATCTGGTCGAGCGGGTCTGCCGTGCCCGCGCTGCCCGCCGGCTTGACGATCACGCGCGGCTTTGCGCCCTTGAGGCTCGTCACGCCGTAGGCGTACTGACCCAGCACGATCACGCTCGCCACGTCCGTGCCGTCCGCACCCGCGCCCTCGAAGATTTTCGCCTCGGTCGTCTCCACCAGCCGCACGCCGAACAGGCGGCCGACCTCGCCCGTGTAGATGTTCTCCTTGTCCTGATACTGGCTCACCTTCACAAAGGCTTCGTCCTCCTGCAAGTCGTACATCGTGTCCGGGCCGATGATCGCGACGTAGTAGCCGCCGAACGTCTGCGCATGGTTCTTCTTGAGCGTCTTGACCGCCTTGCGCAGCTCGCGGCTCGTCAGCTTGTCCGCCGCCGTCAGGCTCGCGCGGCTCGTCTTGCCGCCCGCATAGATCACGTTCGTGCACTTCGCCAACTCCTCGCGCACCACCGCGTCGATGCTTCGCGCGCCCGCGTCGCCAAAGAGCTTCGTTCGGCGCATGATGTCCATGTCCAGATGCGTCAAATCCAGCTTGTCCGTGCAGCGCGCGTATTCGCCGTACTGCTGAAGCTGCACCGTCACCTCCGTCTCCGCCAGCATCACGCTTTCGCCCGGCTCGCCCTCGCTGAGCGCCTTCGTGTTCGTCTCCAGCGGAATCAGCTTGCGCATGTTCATCACCAAACCGCTGTGCGGCGGCATGCGGTGCTCGTCGCCAAACTGCAAATGAACCAGATTCGGCTCAAACGTCCGCAGCAGCTCGCGGTTGTAGTAGGTCTGCATGCCCGCGCTCAGGCCGTTGCTCGTCGTCATGTTCGTGTCCGTATTCGTGTAAGCCATATTTTTCCTCCTTCATTTTTGTCTTCCAAATTCGTCTAAGGATTTTCTGAACATTTGCGGTAGCCTTTGCCGCATCATTCTTGGAAATCCTTCGGACATAGCTTTAAGCTGCTTTTATATAGCTCCGGGTCCAGGGTCGCAACCCTGGTCGTTTCAGTGGGGGTTATGGGGTTCTTAGGGGATTTAAGGGGGAGAAATCGAAATCTCCCCCTAATCCCCTAAGCCCAGCGGAGCGCGTCCCCTTACTCCACCCTCACCTTTTTCCCCGCCATCATGGCTTCCTGCGCCCTCTTCGAGAACGCCGCGAACTCCCTGTCGCTCATCTGTTCGATGCGGCTTTCGGGGCGAACCGTCCCCGCCGCCGTCGTCCGTGCAATCGGCACCGCGCCCTTTCGCGGCGCTGCCAGCATCCGTCTCAGATAACCGCAGGCCGCCCGCGCGACGCTGTGCCCGTCGGCGATGTCCTGCCGAACGCCCTCGTCCTGCGTCATGGCCGCCATGTCGCCCGCCGTCCAGCCGTCCTCGAAAAGCTCGCCCAGCCCTTCGCGGATCGCCGCCACCAGCTCTTCGGCCTCGCGGCCGCCCTCTTCCAGCTGCTGCTCCTCGGCCTCGCCGGTCAGGTTTTCCTCCAGCTCGCTTACGCCGATCTCCTCGCCCGGCATAACCGTCACGTTTTCTTCCATCCTTTTTCTCCTTTCGTTTTTCGGGTTACGCGCCAGTCAAAGCCTACGGCTTTGCTGTCGATTCCATATAGTGGCTTTGCGATCGTTTACGGCGCCCGTTTGGCGCATCGCCCCTATCACCCTTCGCATCCCAGCTTTAAGCAACTTTAGCGCACCCCTTAAACCTCCCCTTTCAAGGGGAGGGGGACCGCCGCAGCGGTGGAAGGGTAAGCCTCCTGCTCTCTCATCGCCCTCAGCACGCTCTCCTTACTCCGATATCCCTCCATCAGCCGAATCACGGTTTCCGGCGGCAGCGGCGTTCCCGCGTCCGCGCAAATCTTGACCGCCTGCATCAGGAATTCGTTGTCGGCCTGAATCTGGTTCGGGTTGCCGCGCTGTACCTGCACCCGCACCGTGTAAGCGGGGCGCGGCAGCGCGCCGCCTCGCCTGTCCGGCGCGACCAGCTCGATGATCCGCTCCCGCATCCCGCCGCCGGAGTTCCACCCGCCGACAATCCGCAGCTTGCGCCCCGGCTCCATGTATTCGCTCAGCACCCAGAGAATCTGCTCGATCATCCGCCTGAACGAATCCTTGAATCGCTCGCTGTGCCATCTGGTGATCTTGCCGCCCGCCTCCTGTAAGTAGTGGATGGCCGTGCCCGCCGTCACGTTCAGGCCGCCCTCGCCGCGCGTGAACTGGTTCTGTCCGCAGTCCTGCTTCATCGTGTCGGCCAGATAGCGCATCATCTCGTATACCTGCCCGTTGATCGGCTCGGCCTGCACCGTCTGCATCACCTCGCGAATGTCGTTGCCTTCCCATTCGATGATCGTCTTGCGCATGTCGGCCACGTCGTCGGGGTTCACGCCGCTTCCCCTGCGGATGAAGTGCCGCTGTACGCTGCTCTCCCGCGCGTTGTCGTCGATGTACTTGGCGTATCGGTCGATGGCCGTCTGCGTGTCGTAGTAGTCGTGAATCAGCCCCGTGCCGAACGGCTTGCGCCACGCGTCGCGGTATTTGTAGAGCACAAACGGGTATTCCCCGTGCGCATACAGCCCCTCGGGGTACGCGCGCTCTGCGCCGTAGCCCGTCTCCGAGCTGAACAGCAGCGCCCGCCCCGCGACCTGCGCCATGTGAACGCGCGTCCGCTTCGTCGCCGCGTCGTATTTCTTGTACCAGAATTCCAGCAGCGTCACCTGCGTGTCGCCTTCCGGCGTCTGCGCGTCGTCCGTGTCGTCCCGCCCGTAAAGGTCGCCCGTCACGTAGCCTTTCGCGTGCGGATAGTGCTCCTCCACCCACGCCACGCTTGTGCGCGTCGCCTTGAAGCAGCCCCGCCCGTCCTGGATGTTCTCGTACATCGGATCGGGGTAGAAGTCTTCGGGATGCCACGCCTGTACGGAAGCCATGCCCTTCCCGTCGTCCGCGTCGCCGTCCCAAAATACCTGCACGATGCCCGTGCCCGTCACCACCGCGTCCTCCATCACGATCTGAAACTTTCCCGGCCACGCCGCGCGGTAGAGCACGAAGCTCACCACGTCGTTCATCTCTTCGGCGCTTCTGGCCGTCTCCTCGCGCTCGGGCAGCATCACGGCCTCCGGCAGGTTGTCAATCTGGTCGGCGATCATGTTGTCCACGCAGCTCCCCAGCGTGTTGCCCGTCGGCGCGGTTCGGCTCTGCTCGTCCGGCCTGCGCGCCCGCAGCATGCGCGCCTTGCGCATCTGTTCGTGGTCGTCCCTCAGTTGATCGTGGAATTCGTCGAACAGCACGTAAATCCGCGCGACCAGCGCTCTTTCCGTCTCGGAAATCGGCTGATTCTCCGCCGCATCCCATCGGCGCTTGGCTTCCCGCCTGTCGCCCACTTCGTTCATGGTTTTCCCTCCTTTCTCGGGTTACGCGACAGTCAAAGCCTCCGGCTTTGCTGTCGAATGACCCTAAGGGCTTTCCGTTCGCCCTTAGGAATCCTTCGGTTCCCTGCTTTAAGCAGCTTTAGAGCAACCCCCAAACCTCCCCTTTTAAGGGGAGGTGGCACCGCAGTGCCGGAAGGGTGATTCCTCCCTAGGCCCAGCGGAGCGCGCCCTCGGCGCAATCGGCCTGCTCATCAAAAAATACCGCGTCTCGTCGTAGATATGGTCTTCGCCCGCGGTATCAATGTCCTCCGGCCTGCGCGCGTCGTAGACCAGCGCCGGAATGGTTCTTCGAAAGTCCCGGCAGTTTTCGAAAACGTAGAGCATCGGCCGCCCTTCCTCGTCAAACTTGAGGCGCTCGTGCAGCTGCATCTTGCCCGGCAGCCGCGTGTTGTCCCCCTTCATGAAGATCACGCCGTTGAATACCTTTCGAATCTGCTCTTCCACGCTCAGCCCCCGGCTTCTGTCCCAAATCGCCGGGTCGGCAATGCCGCTCACGTGGATGCCCTCTTCAAACTCCGGCTCCATCAGGTCGGCAAGCTGCCGCGCGATTTCGCCCGGCGGGCACGTCACGCCGACGTTCGCCTCGCCCGGCACGCAGCCGTAAAGCTCCTTGTATCGGTAAACCCTGCCCTCCTCGTCCACCGCCCAAACGCCAAAAGAAAAAGGCCGCGTGTAACCGTGGTCGAAACTGACCACCCGCGTCCAGTGCCATGGAATTTTGAACGGTTTGATGACGTGCGT
>CAKTXH010000142.1 GCA_934630975.1 uncultured Clostridia bacterium
CAGGCGACAATCGCCACGACGCGCACCATCTTCTGCTTCTGCTCGGCCTTCTTGTTGGTCTTAGAAGCCATTGGAATCGTCCTCCAATCGTTGAAATTAAGCATATTATAGCACAAAGTCGCGCATCCGCAAAGGGGGAAACGCAGGAAAATTGGCGGAGGTCGGTTTTCGACCGATTTGGGGCGCGGAAAGGCTTGACTTCTCCCCGCGCGCCGCATATAATAAGGCGTAAAGGCGATGAACGGAAAAGTACCTGCGCAGGGAGCGAAAGAGAGGGCGCGCCGCCGGCTGAGAGCGCGCTTCGCAGAACGCGCGGGGAAGTGCATCCGTGAGCTTCGGGGCTGAGGCGGCTGTTTAGGCTTCGACATGGGCGTCGTGTTAAGACGAAACGAGTGGAGCGCATCTTCGGATGGGCTTAAACAGAGTGGAACCGCGGCCCTGCCGTCTCTGAATTGGAGACGGCAGGGCTTTTGTCTTTTCCGCAGAAGGGAGCGGATCAAATGTTTGACAATCTTCGCGCGGATATCGCTTCGGTGATGGAGCGCGACCCGGCGGCCAAATCCCGCTGGGAGGTGCTGCTGTGCTATCCGTCGGTCAAGGCGATGGCGTACCATCGCATGGCGCACAGGCTCTATCAGCAGGGTCACACGACGCTGGCGCGCTGGCTCTCCCAGTACAGCCGCCATGTAACCGGCATCGAGATTCACCCCGGCGCGTGTATCGGCAAAGGGTTCTTTATCGACCACGGCGACGGCGTGGTCATCGGCGAAACGACGGTCATCGGCGACAACGTGACGCTCTATCAGGGCGTGACGCTCGGCGGCACGGGCAAGGACGTGGGCAAGCGCCATCCGACCATCGGGGATAACGTGGTCATCGGCGCGGGCGCGAAGGTGCTCGGCCCGTTCACCGTCGGCAGCGGCAGCAAAATCGGCGCGCTGGCGGTGGTGCTCAAGGAAGTGCCGCCCAACTGCACGGTGGTCGGCAACCCGGGGCGCATCGTCCGCCGCGAGGGCGTCGCGCCGCAGATCGACCTGGATCACGTGCACCTGCCCGACCCGATCAAGGAACACATCGTCGCCCTCGAGCGCCGGGTGAGCGAGCTGGAAGAACAAATGCATAATCATTACGGTACAACCGTACCCAAGGAGGATATTGAAGATGATGCAGATCTATAATACGCAGACGCGCCGCAAGGAGGAATTCAAGCCCATCGAGCCGGGCAAGGTGCGCATTTACTGCTGCGGCCCGACGGTCTACAACTATTTCCACATCGGCAACGCGCGCCCGTTCATCGTGTTCGACACGCTGCGCCGCTATCTGGAACACAAGGGCTACGAGGTCAAGTACGTCCAGAACTTCACGGATATCGACGACAAGATGATCCGCCGCGCCAACGAGGAGGGCATCACCGTCAAGGAGCTGGGCGACCGCTTCATCAAGGAATACTACACCGACGCGGACGCGCTGGGCATCGAGCGCGCGACGGTCAACCCGCGCGCGACCGAGCATATCCCGGATATCATCGCGCTGATTGAAAAGCTGATCGACAAGGGGCTGGCCTACGCCTGCGACAACGGCGACGTGTACTACAACACGCAGGCTTTCCCCGGCTACGGCAAGCTCTGCGGCCAGAACCTCGAGGATCTGGAGAGCGGCGCGCGCATCGACGTTGACCCGAACAAGCGCCATCCGATGGATTTCGCCGTCTGGAAGGCGCAGAAGCCGGGCGAGCCGGCGTGGCAGTCCCCGTGGGGCATGGGCCGCCCGGGCTGGCACATCGAGTGCTCCGCGATGAGCATGAAGTACCTCGGCGAGACGCTGGATATCCATTGCGGCGGCAAGGATCTCGTCTTCCCGCATCACGAGAACGAGATTGCGCAGAGCGAGGGCGCGACGGGCAAGCCGTTCGTTCATTACTGGATGCACAACGGCTTCATCAATGTGGATAACCAGAAGATGAGCAAGTCGCTGGGCAACTTCTTCACCGTGCGCGACATCGCCAAGGAGTTTGATCTGGAAGCGGTGCGCATGTTCATGCTCAGCGCGCAGTATCGCAGCCCGATTAACTTCTCCCGCGAGATGATCGAGCAGGCCAAGGCTTCGCTGGATCGCCTGTATACCGCGCGCGACCACTATCTCTTCCTGCTGCAAAACGCGAAGGAAGGCGAGATGGGCGAGAAGGAGCAGGCGCTGATGGAGAAGGTCAAGGCTGCGCGCGAAGGCTTTGACGCGGCGATGGACGACGACCTGAACACCGCCGACGCGCTGGGCAAGATGTTCGAGCTGGTGCGCGACGCGAACGTGACGCTCGACGAGAACAGCCCGAAGCAGGCGATTGCCGCCGTGCTGGACGCGCTGAACGAGATGGCCGGGGTGTTCGGCATCCTGACCCGCAAGGCGGACGACGGCGACGAGAAGGTCAAGGCGCTGCTCGAGGCCCGCGCGAAGGCCCGCGCCGAAAAGAACTGGGCGGAGAGCGACCGCCTCCGCGACGAAATCACCGCGCTGGGTTACGTGCTCAAGGATACCAAGCAGGGCCAGCAGGTGACCAAGGCGATGTAAGCGGCTTCTCAAACGGAAGCGGCTGGAACGCGCCGGATATAAACTGCATAGATGGATACACGTCCTTTCCGATGGAGGGGCGTGTATTTTTTTGCCCCGCGGCGGAACGGAAGCGGGGAAGGCTGTGAGTGCGCGCACCGCACTCTGTGCGGCGAAAACGGGACGAATTGTCGAATCTGCGCGAAGATTCACCGTTTTTCGCGTTCATAACCGACAAAGGAAACGAACGCGCGTTGCTATAATGACGCCATGAAAACGGGATGGATTTTCCTGCTGGATGTGCTGCTGGACGGCGTGACGACGGCGCTGGCGCTGCGGCTGGGCGGGCTGAAAGCCCCTGTTTGGAGAACCGGGCTTGCGGCGCTTTTCGGCGCGGCGGCGGCCCGGCTTTGCGCGGGGCTTTCGGTTGGAACGCGCGCCGCGCTGTGGCTGCCGATCGCCATGATCATGATGCGCATCGCGGCCGGACGAGCCGCAAAGCCGCTCCGCTCGGCGGGGCTGTTGCTTGCGGCGGCGGGGCTGCTCGGCGGCACGGTTCAGGCGCTTTCCGGCGCGGCGGGTTCCAAGGCCGTCGGGCTGCTGCTCGGCGCGGCGACTGCGCCGCTGCTGGGCGCGGCCGCGGTTCGCGCGCGGCGGATGCGCCGGAGCGTGACGAGCGTTCGGGTGCGGATGACATGCGGCGGACGAACGGCAGAATTCGCCGCGATGGTGGACAGCGGCAACTGCCTGCGGGATTACCTCACGCACCGACCGGTGATCGTGATTCCGCAGGCGCGCGGAAACCGGCTCTTCGGGCTGGAAAATACGCCGATGCGGCCTATCTTTGCGGATACGGCGGGCGGACGGCAGATGATGTTCTGCCTGACGCCGGAGACGACCATCCTGGATAACGGACAAACCAAACGGACAGTCGAAGCTTTGCTGGCGCTTTCGCCGGGGCTTGGGGGGAACGCTCCGGCTCTGCTGCCGGCTTCGCTGCTTGAGGACGGACAAGAGGGGGTTTGAACATGGAAAAACGGAAGTGCAAATCGAGCTGGGGCTGGCGAACACACAGGCCGCCGCTGGCGCTGCTTCGCCCGGAGGGCACGGTGGCCTACATCGGCGGGAGCGACACGCTGCCTGCGCCGCTGAGCCGCGAGGAGGAGCAGGCGCTCTTTTTGAACATGGAGGCGCAGCCGGAAACCGCGCGCCGCACGCTCATCGAGCACAACCTGCGGCTGGTCGTTTATATCGCGCGGAAATTCGAAAACACCGGCGTGGGCATCGAGGATTTGATCTCCATCGGCACCATCGGGCTGATCAAGGCGGTCAAGACGTTTGACCCGCATAAGAAGATCAAACTGGCGACCTATGCTTCCCGCTGCATCGAAAACGAGATCCTGATGTTTCTGCGGCGCACGAGCAGGCAGAAGCTGGAGGTTTCGCTCGACGAGCCGCTGAATACGGATTGGGACGGCAACGAGCTGCTGCTTTCCGATATCCTCGGCACAGAAGGCGACATGGTGTACCGCTCCATCGAGGAGACGGTCGAGCGGCAGATGCTCGCCCGCGCGCTTTCCAAGCTGTCCGCCCGGGAAAAGGAGATCATGCGCCTGCGTTTCGGGCTGGGCGGCTGCGCGGAAAAGACGCAGAAGCAGGTGGCGGATATCATGGGCATCAGCCAGAGCTATATCTCCCGACTCGAAAA
>CAKTXH010000143.1 GCA_934630975.1 uncultured Clostridia bacterium
TTATATCGCAGTTTCAGCTCCGTGTCAATACCTTTTTTAAACTTTTTTCGACGCTTTTTGAAACTTTCTGTCTGAAAAATGAATTTTTCCAGCTATTTCCTGCTTTTTTGTTTTACAAAACCTTCGACCCGTTTGCCTTGAGCTTAAAGCTGCACCCCAGCATCTCGGCCGCACGGCGGCACATCAGCATGCGTTCCAGAAAGATTTCAAAGTAATCCAGCACAGAGCAGATTTCGTCGTCAAGCTGAATATCCAGCGTAATCTGCCGTTTTTCCCGATCCATATGCAGTACCGAGCTGATTGCCGCAAAATTCACCCGGTCGTGAATATCGAACTTGGTGCGGTCGCGTCCGCGCACACGGTTGCGGCGCACATCCGTCTTATCCGCCAGAATCAGCGCGGCTGAAACCGCATCCACCGCCGTTCCCGTCTTTTCGTCGTGGTTGCCGATTGCCGCCATCACAATCGCGATTTCCTTCGGCTCCATGCCCATGCTGCGCAGAATCGTCATCGCCATAATCGCGCCGCTGTGCGCATGGTCGGTGCGGTTCACACAGTTGCCAATGTCGTGCATATAGCCCGCAATGCGCGCTAGCTCCACCGTCCTCTCGTCGTAATTCAGCTCTTCCAGAATCTTCGCCGCCATGTCGGATACCTTCGTCGCATGCCCGACCGAATGTTTGGTAAAGCCCAGCACGCTCAGATTCTCGTTGCCTTTCTCGATATACGTCCGAATCTCCGCGTTGTTTCGAATATCCTCAAACGTAACCATGTCGTTTTCCTCCGTTTATCCCTTAAAGCAGCGGTCAAAGACCACCGAAATCTTCGTTCCCCGTCCCAATTCGCTTTCCAGCTCAATCTGCGCGTTGTGCTTCACCGCAATGTGCTTGACAATCGCCAGCCCGAGGCCCGTTCCGCCCGTCGCCTTTGAGCGGCTCTTATCCACGCGGTAAAACCGTTCAAACACATGTTCCTGATTTTCCGGCGAAATGCCGATGCCCGTGTCCTGAACGCAGACGATTACCTTGTCGCGAACCGGGCGAACCTCCAGCTTCACGCTGCCCCCGCGCACATTATACCGAATCGCGTTATCGCACAGGTTGTAGAGCAGCTCGTCCATCATCTGCCTGTCCGCTTCCACAATCGCCTGCTTTGCGTCCAGTTGAAGCGTAACGTCGGCTTTGCGCGCGCTCATTTCCAACTGTTCAAACGTATTGGTCGCAATCTGCGCCAAATCCACCGGCTCAAACTTGAGATCCGGCATCGGCGCATCCATCTGCGATAGGCGGATGATGTCGTTAATCAGCGTCAGCAGCCGGTTCGCGCTCTTGTGAATCTCCCCGGCGAACGTTTTCGCCTGTTCTCCCTGCGCCATGCCGCTTTCAATCAGCTCGGCATAGCCGGAAATGCTCGTCAGCGGCGTTTTCAACTCGTGAGAGACGTTCGCCGTGAATTCCACACGCATGTTCGCGCTGCGCAGAATTTCCTCGTGCTGCTGCTCGATCATATCCATAAATGGTTCCAGCTCAGGGTAGCGCGCCACGCCGCTCACATTGTTGAGGTGCGCGGTCATCTGCTCGATCGGCTGCACCAGCCGCGCAGTCAGCAGATGCGCCAGATACAGGCTGATGCCCGCCATGCCCGCCGCCAGCAGCAGAATCAGCGGCATGGAGCGGAAATACACGCTCCATATATTGGAGGCCTCCTGTGCCAGCCGCAGCACGTCGCCGCTTTCCAGCCGCACGGCATAATAAAACGCGCTCTGGTCGATGGTGCTGGAATTGCGGATATCGCTGCCGCTTCCGTTTTCAAGCGCCTGCCGGATTTCCGGCCGATCCGCATGGTTGTCCATCGCGTTTGGATCGGCAAAATTGTCGTAATAGACCGTGCCGTCCGCATGCACGAGCGTCACGCGGATGTTTTCCCCCTCCAGGCTGAGCAGCGCATCCCGTTCTTCTGTTTCGCCGCTCATCACCACGGCGAACACGCGTCCGTAAGCTTCCAAATCGCTCATGACGCGCCCCTTGAACATCTCATAGTTCACCCAGGAGAGCAGCAGCGTCGTCGCCAGAATGGCCACGGTAATCATGCAGGCGAAGTATTTGAAAATCTTTTTCTTCATAGCTTTCCTCGTATTCCAAAAAGAGGCCGCCGCAGTTTTGCGTCAGCCTCCCGGAATTCCTTATTTTGCCTCGGCCATATAGCCGACGTTGCGGATGGTCTTGATCAGCGCGCCGCCGTCGCCGAGCTTCTGGCGCAGGGTTCGCACATGCACGTCGATGGTGCGGCTCTCGCCCTCGAAGCTGGAATCCCATACGCGTTCCATGATCACATCGCGGGAGATGACAATGCCGTGGTTCTTCATCAGCAGCTTGAGCAGTTCAAACTCCTTGTAGGTCAGCTCCACCGGCTTGCCGTCCACATACACCATGCGCTTTTCGCTGTCCAGCGTCACGTTGCCGCAGGTCATCAGGCTTTCCTCTGCCCCGCCGGAGCGGCGCAACAGCGCCTTGACGCGCGCGATCATCTCCATCACGCCGAACGGCTTGGCGATGTAGTCGTCCGCGCCGCCGTCAAGCCCCTTCACCTTGTCGATCTCCGTGGATTTCGCCGTCACCAGAATGACGGGAATCTTCTGCGTGTCCGCGCGGGTGCGCAGCCGCTTGAGGATGGAAAGACCGTCCTCGTCCGGCAGCATGATATCCAGCAGAATCAGCTCCGGCAGCTTTTCGGAAAGGGCCTTGTAAAAATCCTTCGCCGTTTCAAACCCGACGGCCTGGTAGCCGCTGTTTTTGAGCGCGAAAAGCTCGATTTCCTGAATGTTGCGGTCATCCTCGACAATGTAGATCATGTTTTTCATTCCCCGGCCTCAGCCGTCTGCACTCTGGCCACGTCCGGCAGGCGATACTGCTTCTCGTAGGCCATTTCCTCGCGGTCAAATTCCGCGTGTTCCTGATGCTTGACGTTCTGCAGGTATTCGTGCGCGTCATACTCGTCCTTCGGCACCTGAATCTGATACACCGCGATGTTGGAGCAGTGGTCGGATACGCGCTCGAAGTTGGTGGAGATATCGGTCAGCACGAAGCCCAGCTCGATGGTGCACTGGCCGGTGGTCAGCCGCTCGATGTGGCGGGATTTGACATTCACGTTGATGTCGTCGATGCACGCCTCCAGCGGTTCCACCGTCTTCGCTAATTCTACATCATCATGCAGGAAGCTGTCAAATGAACGATTGACAATATCGCGCACCGCATCGGCAAAAACATGCAGTTCGCCCGCCGCCGCGCGGGAAAAGGTCATCTTTTTCTCCTGCATTTCCTTCACGGAATCCAGCAGGTTGACCGCGTGGTCGCTGATGCGTTCGAAATCGCTGATGCTGTGCAGCAGCAGGGAGAGCGTGTGGCCGTCCTTCTGGGAGAGCTTCGCGCGGGAAAGCTTGACCATGTACGTGCCCAGCTTATCCTCGTAATGGTCGATCTTGGTTTCCAGCGCCTCCACGCGATCCGCCTTTTCCTGCGTATACGCGCCGCCGTCAATCAGGCTGATGGCGTCGAAAATCGCCTCGCGGGTCAATTCGGCCATGCGGTCGGTGACCACCTTGCACTGCTCCACCGCGAACGCCGGGTTGGAGAGGAAGCGCTCGTCCAGAAGCTGGAAGTCGTCGATGCGCTCCACCGTGTCGTTGTCGCGGATGGTGAGCGTCGCCAGCTTCTCCAACGTGCCGGAGAACGGCAGCAGCACCGCCGTCGCGACGACGTTAAACGTCGTATGGATCACGGCAATGCCCGCCGCGTTCGCCGCGTCGTTCATGAACGCAAACGGGAACACCGCGTTGACGGCGTAAAACACCGCCATGAACAGAACCGTGCCGATGATGTTGAAATACAGGTGAATCAGCGCCGCGCGCCTGGCGTTCTTGCTCGCGCCGATGGAGGAGATCAGCGCCGTCACGCACGTACCGATGTTCTGGCCCATGATAATCGGCAGCGCCGCGCTGTATTGCACCGCGCCCGTCACGCAGAGCGCCTGCAAAATGCCGACGGAAGCGGAGGACGATTGGATAATCGCCGTCAGCAGCGCGCCCGCGATCACGCCCAAAATCGGGTTGGTGAACATCAGCAGGATGTGCGTGAATTCCGGCACGTTCGCCAGCGGCTTGACCGCGCCGCTCATCATCTCCATGCCGGTCATCAGCACGGCAAAGC
>CAKTXH010000144.1 GCA_934630975.1 uncultured Clostridia bacterium
CTGAACGTTTTCCCCGTGCCGGACGGCGACACGGGCACCAACATGTCCCTGACGATGAAATCCACCGTCAAGGAAATCGCGGCGGTGGATGAGCAAAACGCCAGCAAGCTGCTGAGCATGGCCGCCCGCGGCGCGCTCAAGGGCGCGCGCGGCAACTCCGGCGTGATCCTCTCCCAGATTCTGCGCGGTTTTGCGCGCGGCATCGACGGGGCGCAGACCATCGACGCGGAAACCTTCGCGAAGGGCCTCGAGGCCGGCGCAAAGACGGCGTATAAGGCCGTCATGAAGCCGAAGGAAGGCACGATCCTCACCGTGATCCGCGTGATCTCGGAGGATTCCGCCCGTTACGTGGTCAAGCACCCGGGCGACCTGCCCAAGCTGCTGGATAAGGTCATCCGCAGCGGCGAAGCCATTCTGGAAAAGACCCCGGACATGCTCCCGGCGCTCAAGCAGGCGGGCGTGGTCGATTCTGGCGGACAGGGCCTGCTGACCGTGCTCAAGGGCTGGCGCGCGGCCTTCAACGGCGAAAAGATTGAAGATACCTCCGCCAACATCGGCAGCGCGGCGACCTTTGAGTTTGAGGACGACCACGAGTCGATGGAAGAGGTCAAGTTCAAGTATTGCACCGAGTTCATCATTCAGTATATGAACCCCGGCGTGACCGAAGACGACATCAACAAGTTCCGCACCCGTCTGACCCGCATCGGCGACTGCGTGGTCGTCGTCGGCGATTTCTCGCTGGTGAAGGTGCACGTGCACACCAACGACCCCGGCAAGGCGATTCAGTATGCCTGCGAGCTGGGCGAACTGGTGAACCTCAAGATCGACAACATGGCCGAGGAGCGCCGCGAGCGTCTCAAGAAGGCTGAGGCCGACCAGAAGGCCGCCGAGGAGAAAGCACAGCAGGAGGAGGCCGCGAAGGCCGAGCAGCCGCTCAAGGAATACGGCATGGTGGCCGTGTCGCTGGGCGAAGGCTTCTCCGGCATTTTCGGCGACTTGGGCGTGGATCACATCGTCGAGGGCGGTCAGACCATGAACCCGAGCATCGAGGATATCCTCGACGCGGTGGAAAAGGTCGGCGCGAAGAACGTCTTCGTTCTGCCGAATAACTCCAACGTCATTTTGGCCGCGTCTCAGGCGGCGGAACTTTCCGAGCGGAACGTCATCGTTCTGCCGACGAAGAACGTCGCGATGGGCATCGGCGCGGTTGTCGCGTTCAACCCGGAAGCGAGCGTGGAGGAAAACCGCGAGGCCATGACCGCCGCCGCCGAGCAGGTGAAGACCGGCCAGATCACGTTTGCCGTCCGCGATACGGTGTTTGAGGACAAGGAGATCAAGGAAGGCGACATCATCGGGATTCACAACGGCCGCATCGAGGTTGTCGGCCAGAGCATCCACGATATCGCGCTGGATCTGGTCAAGCACGTCGTGGAAGACGGCGATTCGCTGATCACCATCTACTATGGTCAGGATACCAAGCAGGAGGACGCCGACGCGCTGGGCGCCGAGGTGGCCGAAATGTTCAGCGATCTGGACGTCGAGGTGCAGTATGGCGGACAGCCGCTGTATTATTACCTGATTTCCGCGGAATAATACACCCCAAAAACTTTCGTGCCGCGCTTTGCCGTTCATCGGCGGCGCGGCATTTTGTTATGAGGAGGGAGAGCATGCGCTCACTTGCGGAAATCAAGGGCTTTGGCCCGGTGCGCCTCAAGGCGCTGGCCGCGCGCGGCATTGAAACGGCGCTGGATCTGGTGGAGACCCTGCCGACGGGGTATAAGGATACGACGCGCCCGCTTTCCCCGGCGCAGATGACCGAAGGAAAGCAGGCGTGCTTCACCGGCTTTGTAAAGGGCAAGCCCACGATGCATTTTGCGCCGCGCGGCATGCGGTGGGTCGGCGCGACGATTGCGGACGAGTGCGGCGCGGTGCGCTGCATGTGGTTCAACCAGCCGTGGATGAAGGAGCGGCTGTTCGACACCTGCGAGGTGACGCTGTATGGCCGATGCGTCCGCAAAAAGAGCGGGCTGTTCGTGATCAATCCGTCGATTGAAGAGCCGGGCAGCATCATCCCGGTGTATGCTACCGTGCCGGGCGTGGGGCAGAAGCCCCTGCGCGACGCGGTGAAGCTGCTGCTGGATGAATACGACGAGCCTGACCCACTGCCGCGGACGCTGGTAGAACGATGCGGCCTGATGGACAGGCTGGACGCGCTGCGGGAAGCGCACTTCCCAACCAGCTTTGACAACCTCGCGCGGGCCAAGGAGCGGCTGGCCTATGAAGAGCTGCTGCTGTTTCAGGCGGGCGTGGCCGGTTCGGCGGGCGAACGCAGGCGCGCGCAGCCGCTGAATATCCCGGATGCATGGATTGAGGAATTCTTTGCCAAACTACCCTTTGCGCCGACGAACGCCCAGCGGCGCGTGGCCTATGAAGTCGCGGCGGATATGCGCAAAGACCGCGCGATGGCGCGGATGGTGCAGGGCGACGTGGGCTGCGGCAAGACGCTGATCGCGTTCTGCGCGCTGTATCTGTGCGTGCGCGCCGGAGGGCAGGCCGCGCTGATGGCCCCGACGGAAATTCTCGCGTCGCAGCACATGCAAAGCGCGGTGGAGACGCTTGCGCCGATGGGCGTGACCTGCGGTCTGCTGACGGGACACATGACGGCGGCGGAAAAGCGGCGCGCGCGGGAGGCCATCGCCACGGGCGAGTGGCAGGTGGTCATCGGCACGCACGCGCTGATTTCCGAAGGCGTGGAATTCGCGAATCTGCGGCTGACGATCACCGACGAGCAGCATCGTTTCGGCGTTCGCCAGCGGACGACGCTGGAAAACAAGGGCGACGCGCCGCACGTGATGGTGATGAGCGCGACGCCGATTCCGCGCACGCTGTCGCTGGTGCTCTACGGCGACCTCGATTTGTCCGCTGTGGATGAAATGCCGCCGGGGCGAACGCCCGTCCGCACGCGCATCGTGCCGGAGGAGAAGCGGGAAGGGCTGTATGCGTTCATCCGCGCGGAAGCGGCGAAGGGGCGGCAAACCTACGTTGTTTGCCCGCTGGTCGGCGAAGAGGATGTGGACGACGCGGATCTGCGCAGCGCCGCGCAGGAGCAGAAGGAGTTGGCGCAGGCACTTGCGCCGCTCAAGGTGGGGCTGGTGCACGGCAAGATGAACAAGGCACAAAAGGAAGATACGCTGGCCGCGTTTTACGCCGGGGCGCTGGATGTGCTTGTGGCGACGACGGTGATCGAGGTCGGCGTGAACGTGCCCAACGCGACGGTGATGGTCATCGAAGGGGCGGAGCGCTTCGGACTGGCCCAGCTGCATCAGCTCCGCGGGCGCGTCGGGCGCGGGGCGCAGGAGAGCTGGTGCTTCCTGATGGCCGAGCCGAACGAGCGGCTTAAAACGCTGGTTTCCACGAACGACGGCTTTGTCGTCGCGCAAAAGGATCTGGAATTGCGTGGCGCGGGCGAGTTCTTCGGCACAAGGCAGCACGGCGAACCGCAGATGCCCGCGCTGATGCTCACCGGCGACGTGCGGCTGCTGGAACGCACGAGGCAGACCTTTCTGCAAATCAGCCGGGAGGAAGCCTATCGGAATGAATACCGCGCGGTTTTGGCGGCGGCAGAGCGTCAGTTTGCACGATCCGGCCAATTTTTGGCGCGAAATTGAACAAATACCTTTAGAAGTAATTTGATTTAAACCGGGGAAAAACCCTGCCGCTTTCTTGTCAAACCCGTCAAAAGGTCTGATGTGTTTGAAAAAAAGACGCGAAAAACCGTTTAAAAATTACAAAAAACGATTGCCAAATGTCGGAAGAGGCCGTATAATGTTCTGTGTGCGACCAGAAATGGTCTCTTATCAGCGCGACAATCATGAGCCATTTTCATGAAGAAAGTTGCAGTGATTATGAATCTTTCAAGGAGGAACAAACAGCATGACGAAGTATGTGTACCTGTTTAAGGAAGGCAACGCCAGCATGCGCAACCTGCTGGGC
>CAKTXH010000145.1 GCA_934630975.1 uncultured Clostridia bacterium
TCCGCCGCGATTTCATCCTCGCGGATGGCCTTGAACGCGCGGCCATAGCTGGAGGAAATCAGCAGGGCGATAAACACGATGGTCGCCAGCGCCACGCCGTAACACCACCAGATGTTCGCTGTCGCGGGGATGGATTTAAGGCCCTGCGCGCCGTTGGTCAGGCTCTGCGCGTTGGTGATGACGATGCGGATGATTTCCGAAAAGCCGAGCGTCGCGATGGCCAGATAGTCGCCGCGCAGCCGCAGGCAGGGCAGGCCGATGAGGAAGGCCAGCGCCGCCGCCAGCAGGCCGCCGATGATCAGCGCCACGCCGAAGGGCAGCGTCAGCGTGTTCAGCGGGGCAATCAGCGGTTCGAGCATGAAGATGGTCTCTTTTTTGGCGACCGGGATGGTCAGCAGCGCGACGGTGTACGCGCCGATGGCCATGAAGCCCGCGTGGCCGAGGGAGAAGATGCCCGTAAAACCGTTGACCAGATTCATCGACAGCGCGAGCACGATGTTGATGGCGCACAGCCGGGTGATGCGGATGATGTACTTGCTGGCGTTGCCGTCGATGTAAAACAGCAGGCCGCACAGCAGCGTCAGCAGCAGGCAGGTGAGGAGGATCGAACTTTTTTTCACTTTGGTCATCGCTTACACCTTCTCCGTTGTTTTTTTGCCCAGCAGGCCGGTCGGCTTGACGAGCAGCACGAGAATCAGCACCACAAACGCGAACGCGTCGCGATAGCCGGAGAGCGCCGGGAACAGCGCGACAATGACGATTTCGATGAATCCGATGAGCAGGCCGCCGAGCACCGCGCCCGCCGTGTTGCCGATGCCGCCGAGCACCGCCGCGATGAAGCACTTGATGCCCGGCATCGCGCCGATGGTCGGGCTGATGCGCGTGTATTTCATGCCCCACATGATCGCGCCCACGCCCGCCAGCGCCGAGCCGATGAAAAACGTGATGGCGATGGTGCGGTTCAGATCAATGCCCATCAGGCTCGCCGCGTCGTAATCGCGGGAGACGGCGCGCATCGCCAGGCCGGTTTTCGTGTGCTTGATCAAAACCAGCAGCAGGAGCAGCAGCACCGCCGCGATGACCGGCACAATCAGCGACAGGCGCTGGAAGTATACGTCGCCGATGACCAGCACGTCCGTGAACAGCGGAATCTGCGGGAAGGTCAGCGGGCGGCCGCCGAAGAGCACCGTCGCCAGGTTTTGCAGGAAGTACGATACGCCGATGGCCGAAATCAAAATCGAGATGCGCGGCGCGTTGCGCAGCGGGCGATAGGCCAGCCGCTCGGCGAGCGTGCCCAGCAGCGCCGTGACGAGGATGGTGACGGCGAAGGTCACGTACCACGGCAGGGAGAACATCGAAATGCCGTAGAAGACGATGTACATGGCGATCATGAAGATTTCGCCATGCGCGAAGTTGATCAGGCGCAGAACGCCGTAAACCATCGTGTAGCCGATGGCGATGAGCGCATACAGGCTGCCAAGGCTCAGCGCGTCCGTGAGCGTTTGCAGCAATCGGGTTGCGTCAAACATGCGCGGTATCCCCCTTCGGATTTCTTTTGACATAAACAAGAATCTTCCTCCCCTGCGGGAGAGGAAGATTGAAAGGCGTAATCTTGCATGACCTGCCCGGTTTGCTCGCGTGTGACCGGACATCAATATGCGGCAAACATGGGCGGAGGTACATATGGCCTTAGGCCATTACGGCTCGATCATGTCGTTGAAGGCCGTGGAGCCGTCGGCTTCAACCACCTTGAAGACCACCGGGCGAACCGCATCGTGGTTTTCATCCAGCGTGATCGTGCCCGCCGCGCCGACGAAGCCGTCGGTGGCGAACAGCGCGTCGCGCACCGCCTCGGCGTCGGTCGTGCCCGCGGTCTCAATCGCGTTGCGCATGGTCAGATACGCGTCGTAGGCCATGACCGTCGGGGCGGCAGGCTCTTTGCCATACTTGGCGCGGTACGCGTCGAGGAATTCGCTGGTCTTTTCGGTCGCAGGCTGCGCCGCGTCATAGAATGTGGTGAAGACGGCGCCGACAGCCGCGTCGCCCGCGATGGAATACAGCTCCGGCGCGTCGAGCGTGTCGCCGCCGAAGAACGCGCCTTCATAGCCCAGCGCGCGCGCCTGCTTCATGATCTGCGCGGCTTTGTCCGCATAGGAGACGGAGGTGAAAATCACGTCCGGGGACTCGGCCAGCACAGCGCCCAGCAGCGCGGAGAAATCTTCGTCCTTGTTCATGAAGTCGCACAGCTCGACAACCTCGAAACCGTCGTGCGTCGCGATTTCATCCTGGAAATACTTCACCAGACCGACGGCGTATTCGCTGTCCTTCTCACGCATGATCGCGATTTTCTTGTAATCGTTCTTCACGGCGTAACGCGCGAGCATCGTCCCCTGGAACGGATCAATGAAGCAGATACGGGCGTACCATTCGCAGTCCAGCGTCACCGTCGGGTTGGTGGCCGTCGCGGTCAGCGCCGGAATTTCGCTTTCGGCAAAGACCTCGCCGCCCGCCATCGACAGGCCGGAAGCGTAAGAGCCCAGCACCGCGATCACGCCCTTATCCACCAGGGACTGCGCGGCCAGCGTCGCCTCGGCGCGGTCGGATTTGTTATCGCCGTAAACCAGCTCGATCTTTCGACCCAGCACGTCGGGATACAATTCGTTCGCCAGATCAAAGCCTTCCTTTTCCATCGAGCCGCCCGCGGCGGTCGCGCCGGTCATCGGCTCAAAAATGCCGATCTTCACGGTATCCTCCGCAAGCGCCAGCGTGGGGCAGAGCAGAGCGGCGGAAAGCAACAGGGCTGTCATCTTTTTCATCGAAATCCCTCCTCGGTTTTGTTTGGTGAAGGTTTGCTTCACAACATGGCCGTATTATACGCACTTTCAAGCCGAAAATCAAGTGAAAATGAATTTTTTAAATAAACAAAATTCTAACATGAGTAAATTTGTAAGAAACGAAACTGAAAAAGAAGAAAAACTGCATGAAACAAAGAATTGACCGCCAAACGCCTGTTCTAAAATACGCGCTGACCGGAAAAAAGAAAACCGTTGCTCAAACGCTTGTCCGCATGATACAATGAAAGATACAAAAAAGACGCGCAGATTTTGCGCGTTGTCCACAAGGAGGAAGCATATGAACCATCTGAACGGAAAAAATGAAGAAGACCGCCGCATTTACGAGCGCAGCGCGAGGCTGATTCTGCTGCTTGCTCTGCGGGATATCGCGCCGGGCGCAAAGGCGCGCTTTGAGCATAGCATCGGCCGGGGCATCTATTTGAACGTGAGCGGCGTTTCGCTCACCGCGTCGCTGGTGCGCAGAATCGAGGCGCGCATGCATGAGATTGCCCGCGCGAACCTGCCCATCGTCAAATCCCGCTGGACGCGTGAGCAGGCGGTGGCGTATTTCCGCGCGCAGGGGCAGGAGGACACCGTGCGCCTGCTGGCCTATCGCCCGTTTGATTATTTCGACGTGTATACCTGCGACGGGCTGAGCGAGTATTTCTATGGCGACATGGTGGAATCGACGGGCGAAATCGAGTCCTTCGCCCTGCGGTTTTATTACCCCGGCATGGTGCTGCTGCTGCCGGATGAGAACCTTTCCGGCGCGCCCGCGCCGTTTGTCGAGCGCCCCAAGCTCATGCGCGCCTATGTCGAGGCGAACGCCTGCTCGAAGATTCTGCAATGCGAAAACGCCGCCGATCTGAACGATATCATCGCCAAGGGCGAAGCACGGACGTTCATCCGCGTCAGCGAGGCCATGCAGGAGCGCGCCGTCGCGCAGATTGCCGAGCGCGTTGTCGCTAACGGCGCGCGGGTCGTGTTCGTCGCCGGGCCGAGTTCCAGCGGCAAGACGACGTTTGCCAACCGCCTGAGTGTGCAGCTTCGCGTCAGCGGCAAGCGCCCGCTGGCGATTTCGCTGGATAACTACTATAAGAACCGCGAGGATATCCCCCTCGGCGCGGACGG
>CAKTXH010000146.1 GCA_934630975.1 uncultured Clostridia bacterium
ATGGCCAATCAACAATTTGAACGCACAGACCGCATTGCCAGCGAAATCATGCGCGAAACGGAGAAGATCATCCGCGAGGATGTTTCCGACCCGCGGACGGACTGCATGTTTTCCATCACGCATGTGGATGTGACGCGCGATCTTCGGTATGCGAAGATCTATGTGAGCATTTACGAAGAGGAAAAGCGCGCGCCGATGATGAAGGCGCTCAAGACGGCGGCGGGTTTCATCCGCCACAACCTTGGGCGGCGCGTACAGCTTCGCTATACGCCGGAGCTGCTTTTTGAACTGGACACGACGATTGAGTACGGCGTACACATTGCAAGCCTGATCAATCAGGTGAGAAAGACGGAGGAGAGTCGATCCGATGACGCAGGAGAAGCGTGAATTTGAGGATTGGCTGAGCTGCGCCCATCGGGCGAAGCGCGTGGCGCTGATTGCCCATGTTTCCCCGGACGGGGACACGATGGGTTCCACGCTGGCGCTCCGCCTCGCTTTTTTGGCGCTGGGCAAGCAGGCCGATGTGATTTGCGACGGCGATGTGCCGGATAATCTGAAATATCTGCCGGGCAGCGAAACCGTGCTGCGCCCGGAAAATGTGAACGGCGCGGATTATGACACGGCAATTGCCGTGGACGTGAGCGACCGCTCGCTGCTGGGCAAGAGCGAGGCCGTGTTTAACGCGGCGGGTTTCCGCATGGTGATCGATCACCACGCGACGAACCCGGCTTTCGGCCAGGCGAATTTCATCCGCAGGGGCGAATCGGCCTGCTGCCTGCTGGCATACGAGGCGATTCTTGGGCTTGGCGTGGAGATGACGAAGGACATGGGGACATGCCTGTTGACGGGCATGAGCACCGACACCGGCCATTTCCAATACCCGGCGACCTCCCCGGCGACGTTGATTGCGGCGGGCGAGCTGCTCAAGCTGGGCGTGGATATCTCCGCGATGACGCGCAGGCTGTATCGCACCCAGCCGATGAACCGCGTGAAGCTGACCCGCATTGCCTACAACAAGCTGCGGTTCATGTTTGACGGTCAGGTCGGCGTGATCGACTTTGACAAGCACGATTTTGAACAGACCGGCTGCACCTTCGGGCTGGCGGACGGGCTGGTGAACAAGGCGCTCGAGGTGGAAGGCGTCCGCATGGCGGTGCTGGCTTCCGAGCGCGAGGACGGTATCAAGATGTCGCTGCGCGCTGTCGAGCCGGACACGGTGAACGATATCGCCGTGCTCTTTGGCGGCGGCGGTCACGCGCAGGCGGCGGGCTGCACGATTCACGCGCCGCTGTACGAGGCGCTGGATCAGGTGCTGGCCGCGATGAAGGACAAGCTGGAGAAGACCCCGCGCCCGGAGAACCGCGCATGAACGGCTTTCTCTGTGTGCTCAAGCCGCCGGGAATGACCTCGAGCGACGTGGTTGTCCGCGTTCGGCGCAAGCTGGGCAAGGGCGCGAAGGTTGGTCATGCGGGCACGCTCGACCCGGAAGCTTCCGGCGTGCTGCCGCTGATGATCGGGCGCGCGGCGCGGCTGTTTGACTATCTGGTCGAGAAGGAAAAGACCTACGTTGCCCAGCTCAAGCCGGGTTACGCCACCGATACGCAGGACGCGCACGGGGCGATTACCGCGGGCGAAGGCGCGCGGGCGGCGCGGGCGCAGCTCGACGCGGTTTTGCCGCAGTTTATCGGCGAAATCGCGCAGATTCCGCCGATGTATTCCGCGCTCAAGCGGGACGGCCAGAAGCTCTGCGACTTGGCGCGGCAGGGGATCGACGTGAAGGTTGAGCCGAGGCCGACGCAGGTTTACGCCATCGACGTGCTGCACGAAAACGCGGACGGCAGCTTCATGCTGCAAATTCGCTGCGGCCGGGGAACGTATATCCGCACTCTGTGCAACGATATCGGCGAAGCGATGGGCACAAAGGCGCATATGGGTGTGCTGCTGCGCACGCAGACAGGCATGTTCACGCTGGACGACGCGCACACGATTGAAGAGATCGACGCGGCGGAGGATTTGGAGCCGCTGCTGGTGGCGATGGACAAGCCGCTGGGGCATCTGCCGCGGCTCGACGTGCAGCCCAAGGCGGAGCGCTTTGTGCGCAACGGCAACAAGCTGACGCGGCGCGAGCTGATCGGCGACGTTCAGCCGGGCAGGCCGATGCGGCTGTATCTGAACGGGCAATTCTGCGGAATCGGCCGGTTTGAAGGGGAAAACCTGAAATTTGACGCGATGCTCCTTGAATAAGGGCGCGCGATCATCGTTTGTGGAGCTAAAAGCATGATACTCTTGACACACGAGCGCCAGTGGCGCGGCGGGGAAACGGTCGTCGCCTTCGGCATGTTCGACGGCGTGCACGAAGGGCATGCGCAGCTGATGCGCAAGGCCAACGAGCTGGCGGCGCTGTATGACCTCAAGAGCGTGGTTTACACGTTCTCGTCGCATCCGATGGCGACCTATGCGCCGGAAAAGATGCCGCCGCAGCTGGAAACGCGCTCGGAAAAAATCCGCTCGATTGCCCAATTGGGCATTGACGTGGCGGTGCTTCGTCCGTTTGACACGGCCTATGCCGCACAGTCGCCGGAAGAGTTTGTGCAGGCGTTTGTGAGCGCGCTGCACCCGAAGCACGTGGTCATCGGCTTCAACTATTCTTTCGGTAAAATGGGCGCGGGCAAGGCGGCGGATATGCGCCGCTTCGGCGAGCAATACGGCTTTGAAACGCATGTCGTGGACGAAGTGCAGATCGACGGTCTGCCGGTTTCCTCCACGCGGGTGCGCGCGGCCGTCGCGGCGGGCAGGATGGAGGAGGCCGCGCGGCTGCTCGGCCGCCCCTACGTGATCTGCGGCGTGATTCAGCGCGGCAAGCAGCTCGGAAGCAAGCTCGACTTTCCGACGGCGAACCTGCTTTGGCCGAAGGGCAAGGCGATTCCGCCGAAGGGCGTTTATGCGGCGCGGGCTTACGTCGATGAGGCGTGGTATATCGCCGCGGTGAACGTCGGCACGCATCCGACTGCGCCGGGCGGCCCGCCGACCATCGAGGCGAATCTGCTGGATTACGAGGGCGGCGCGCTGTACGGCTATCACATGCGCCTGCTGCTGTGCAGCTTCGTGCGCAGCGAGAAAAAGTTCGATTCGCTGGAAGCGCTTCGCGAGGAAGTGCTGAAAAACCGCGGGCAGGTGCGGACATATTTTGCAAGCGACTGCTGAAAAGACGAAAATTTCATAAAAAACACGGAAGTTCTGTTTACAAAGCGGGACTTCCGTGTTACAATATCTCTCGGTCTGAACCGCGCGCGCAGATGATCGCGTTCTCCACACGTTTTTCTATGCGGGCGGCGATTGGCACAACATATTTTTTATTTGGAGGGTTTTATCATGGATAAGGCGACGAAGGAAGCAATCATCAAGGAATATGCCCGTCACGAGGGCGACACCGGCTCCCCCGAGGTGCAGGTCGCTCTGCTGACCGCGCGCATCAACCACCTGAACGATCACCTCAAGACCCACGCGAAGGATCATCACTCCCACCGTGGTCTGCTGCTGATGGTCGGTCAGCGCCGCAGCATGCTTGAGTACCTCAAGCGCATTGACATCGAGCGCTATCGTGCGCTGGTTGCGAAGCTGGGTCTGCGCAAGTAATTCCTCCGCTTCGTTCACGAAAAGGGCTTTGTCCCAGATGACCGTCGTTTGGGAGACAGTTTTTGTCGCCCCAAGCGGCGGTCTTTTTCGTTCTTTTGAAACGAAACCGAAGGTTGAAATCGGTTTTGTATATCAGGCGGCGAGGGTTCGCGTCTGAAAAGAAGTGTTGGCAGGCAGGTATTTTGAAAGGAGATTCCACCCGATGGTCAAAACGTATACCACAGAGCTGGCGGGCCGCCCGCTGGTCATGGAATTTGGCAAGTACTGCGGTCAGGCTAACGGATCGGT
>CAKTXH010000147.1 GCA_934630975.1 uncultured Clostridia bacterium
CTGGGCAACGAGCTGGGCATCCTCTGCGCGCTGTGGCACACGCTGGCGCACTCGGCGACGAAGTCCATGCTGTTCATCTCCGCGCACACGCTGGATCACGCTTCCGGCGACACGCATCTGCGCAAGGATCTGCGCGGCGGCTTCTACCGCAGCCCGCTGGCTGCTGCCGCGTTCACGCTGGGCGCGGCGAATCTGGTCGGTGTGCCGATGCTCAGCGTCTTTATCACCAAGGTGACGATGGCGCAGGCGGCGGTGATGACCGGCGGGCGGCACACGGTGATCGCCCTCTGCGCGCTGGCCGTTTCCACGCTGCTCAACGCCTATTACTTCTTGGGCACGACGATGCAGCTGTATATCCCGGATCACGAACACCCCGAGCGCAACGGCCGCGTGAAGATCAACCTCTATGCGGCCATCGGCCTTGTCGGCTTTATCGCGCTCAACCTCACGCTCAGCTTCTGCGCGCAGGGCATTTTCGGCGCTCTGCTTGAAGGTCTGACCCGATTTGCATAAGAGACGAGGAGGAAAACAACCGTGAACATTCTGTTGATTCTGGCGATCTTCTGGCCTGCGCTGGCGGGGCTGATCATCTTCCTGACGCCCGGCTGCAAGGAGAACAAGCTGCTGCGCGGCCGGGCGGTGAACGCTGCGCTGGCCATCGAGCTGGCGCTAACGCTCGTCATGTGCATGGGGCAGGGCACGAAGATGGTGCTGCTGAACATGACGCCAACCCTGCGGATTGAAATGAACGTGGACATGGTGGGCTGCATCTTCGCCGTGCTGATGAGCACGATGTGGCTGCTTTCCAGCGTGTTCGCCCGCGAATACATGGGGCACGACAACAACGAGCGCCTGTATCAGGTGTTCTTCATGTGCGTGCTTTCCGCGCTCATCGGCCAGTGCTACGCCGGTTCGATGGTGACGCTGTACGTGTTCTATGAACTGATGACGCTGCTGTCCGTGCCGATGGTCGTGCACGAGCGCACGCCGCAGGCCGTCGCCGCCGGTATCAAGTACCTGGTGTACTCGATCTTCGGCGCGATGCTGGGCCTGCTGGGCATTTTCTTCTTCAGCAACTATCTGGGCACGGTGACGTTCGTGCCGGGCGGCGTGGAAACCGCGGCGAGCGCGCCGAGCGGCCTGCTGCTCATCACGTTCCTGGTGATCATCGGCTTTGGCACGAAGGCGGGCATGTTCCCGATGCATGGCTGGCTGCCGACGGCGCACCCGGTCGCGCCCGCCCCGGCTTCCGCCGTGCTCTCCGGCGTGATCACCAAGGCCGGCGTGCTGGCCGTGCTGCGCGTGATCTATTATCTGGTCGGCGCGGACGTGCTGCGCGGCACGTGGGTGCAGAAGGGCTTCATGACCCAGACGCTCATCACCGTGTTCATGGGCTCGATGCTGGCTTACCGCGAGCCGCTGATTAAAAAGCGTCTGGCGTATTCCACCGTGTCCCAGGTGAGTTACGTGCTCTTCGGTCTGGCCTGCATGGTGCCGACCGCGTTTGAAGGCGCGATGCTGCACGTGGTGGCGCACTCCGTCATCAAGGACGCGCTGTTCCTCTGCGCGGGCGCGTTCATCCACCAGACCGGCAAGACCTACGTTCGCGACCTGCGCGGCATCGGCAAGGAAATGCCGATTACCACCTGGTGCTGGACGATCGCTTCCCTCGGCCTGATCGGCATTCCGCCGACGGGCGGCTTTGTCAGCAAGTGGGAGCTGGCGACCGGCTCGCTGCAAACCGGCCTTGCGGGCTTTGACGTCATCGGCCCGGTGATTCTGATTGTTTCCGCGCTGCTGACGGCGGCGTATCTGCTGCCCGTGACGATCAACGGCTTCTTCCCCGGCAGCGACTATGATTATTCTGACCTCACCAACAAGGAGGGCGGCAAGCTGATGACCGTGCCGATGATCCTGCTGGCCATCGGCGTGGTTGTGACCGGCGTGTTTGCCCAGCCGCTGATCAACGCGATTGCGGCGGCGGCTGCGTCGGTGCTATAAGGAGTAAGAGAAAGTCATGTTAAGCCTTGCGGTTTTTCTTCCGATTGTGTGCGGTCTGCTGCTGCTCCTGCTGGGCAGGAGGGTCAGCCACCGCGCGCGTCAGGTGCTGGTGGAGACGGTGACGGTGATCACCTCGCTGCTGGTGCTGTTCTGCCTGCTGAATCGGCGGGGAACGGTGTATACGCCGTTTTACCTGCTGCCGAACCTGCCCATCCGCTTTGCGATTGACGGCGTAGGCAGCGTATTTACGGCGATTGTCGCCTTTCTCTGGCCGCTGGCCGCGCTGTACGGGTTTGAGTATATGGAGCACGAGGGCGGCGAAAACCACTTCTTCGCGCTCTATACCATCACCTACGGCGTGACGCTGGGCATCTCCACGGCGGCCAATATTCTGACGCTCTATTTCTTCTACGAATTTCTGACGCTCTCCACGCTGCCGCTGGTCATGCACGGCACCGAGAAGCCCTCCGAGCGCGCGGGCTACACCTACATGCTTTATTCCTTCTTCGGCGCGGCGCTGGCGTTCATCGGCGTGATGCTGGTGCTGACCTACGGCGACGGCGGCGCGTTCACGATGGGCGGCGTGATGGCGCAGGCGGCGGCTGAGCACCCGGTGATGGTGCAGCTGGGCTACCTGTGCGCATTCCTCGGCTTCGGCGTGAAGGCGGCGGTCTTCCCGTTCCACGCGTGGCTGCCGGAGGCTTCCGTTGCGCCGACCCCGGTGACGGCGCTGCTGCATGCGGTCGCGGTCGTCAAGAGCGGCGTGTTCGCGATTATCCGCGTGACGTATTTCAGCTTTGGCGCGCAGGTGCTGCGCGGCACGGCGGCGCAGAACATCGCGCTGCTGCTGGCGAGCGTGACGATTGTGTACGGCTCGACGATGGCGGTCAAGGAGCACCACTTCAAGCGCCGCCTGGCGTATTCCACCGTATCGAACCTGTCTTACATCGTGCTGGCGGCGAGCCTGATGACGCAGAGCGGCCTGACGGCCTCGCTGGCGCACATGCTCTTCCACGCGCTGATTAAGATTACGCTGTTCTTCTGCGCGGGCGCGGTGATGGTGAAGACGGGGCGGACGCAGATCGAAGACCTGCGCGGTTTGGCGAAGGTCATGCCGTTCACCTGCGCGACGTACACCGTCGGCGCGATTTCGCTGATGGGCACGCCGCTTCTGCCGGGCTTTGTGAGCAAGTGGCTCATCGGTTCGGCGGCGATTGAGACGGGCACGGCGATGGGCATGGTCGGCGTGGCGGCGCTGCTGATTTCCGCCGTGCTGACGGCCATTTACCTGATGGGCCCGGCGCTGTCGATGTATTTCCGCCCGCTGGAGGGCATGGAGAAGGTCGTCAATTGTGATCCCGGCCTGCGGATGAGACTTCCGTTTGCGGTGCTGGCGGTTGCCATCGTGCTCTGCGGCCTGTTCTCCGACCCGATTATCACGCTGCTGGCGAATCTCTCCGCCGGCGTGATGTGAGAAAGGGGGAAAACGACATGCTTCTGTTTCTGGTCTTTTTCCCGATGCTGGCTGCGGTTTGCGGCTATCTGATCGGTCGAAAGGATAAAAAGCTGCGCGACCATGCAGTGCAGATTTTCTGCCTGATTGAGTTCGGCGTAGCGGCTGCGGCGATGGGGCTTGTGGTCGCGGGGAAAGAGCTTTCCGCCGCGATTCCGGGCTTCTGCGGGTTCGGCCTGAGCTTCCAGCTCGACGGCTTCCGCGCGCTGTATGCCCTGGTTGCGGGCGTGATGTGGCTGATGACCTCGCTGCTTTCCGGCGATTACTTTGCGCATCACTACCGCAACCGCAATCGGTATTATTTCTTCTTCCTGCTGACGCAGGGCGCGACGGTGGGCGTGTTCCTCTCCGCGGATCTGTTCACCACGTTCATCTTCTTTGAAATCATGAGCTTCACCTC
>CAKTXH010000148.1 GCA_934630975.1 uncultured Clostridia bacterium
AGGCGTTTGATCTCCCCGGCGGACGGGTCGAATAATTTGCTGAAAAAGCCCATTGTTATCCTCCAATACGCGGCCGGGATTTGGCCTTTCGCCGAACGAAAAACTCCACATTGCCGCTCATTGTATTATTGTAGCATCTTTGCCGGGGTTTATCAACCTTTTCATGGCGAAAATGGAGGGAGACAAAATAAAAGCCCTGCTTTTGCAGGGTCAATTTCTCACCACGCCGTCTTCCCGGTCGCAATCAGACTGTCCATATCGCGGTAGGCGTTCTCTATCGCTTCCGTGTGATAGATTTCATACATGTTATAGACGAAATCCGTCAGCTTCTTTTCCTCCAGCGTTTTCAGAATTTCGCTTGCGCTCGTATGCTTATATTGCGCGTAGCTTTCAAGTAAAAACGTAAAAAAACGAAACTCCCTGTTCAAATCTCGTCCCCCCTCAGGTACAGCGAATTGCGCGGATCGCCCGTCGCCTCTTCCGTTTCCCACATATCATAAACCGCCAGCGGGCTGAAATACCACAGCTTTGTATCGTCATCCGTCAGCATCTCATGGGTTTGGGAAGCCAGAAAACGCTGCAAAGCCTCCATTCGGGAAATTCCGCGATTTTGAGAAATCAATTCCGAAACGGCCGTATCAAAATTCTGCAAAACCGAAGGCGATGTCTTTTTATTCATAGATGCGAGCCTCCATATAGTGCAGCGCTTCCAGGCCTTTCCACGTCAAAAACGCATATTGATCCGAAAGCTTTTGCGGCTTGAGCAGAATCAACGCAGTCGCTTCGTCAATCACGCCCGCCACATAATCGTTGATAACAGGCATGGTGTTATCGTCGGCAACCGGCCCGATGACTATATCCGCTTTTGCGCCACGGTATATGCCTTTTCGGTTATCCGTCACATAGTGCAGCCAGTCGCGCCCAGCCGCGTCAAATTGCACAACCGATAGCTTTGCCGCTTCGGCTTCATCAAATTCATATAGGGTCACAATCGGTTTTCCCGCTCTTCGGCGAAGCGCCTGCACCTTTGCCCATTTTTCAGCCTGTGCCGCGCTGGACGTCGTATAAAACCCCGCGCCAAAATCCAGCGTTCGGTTCGACACAATAATCCGAGGCGTTTTCACCTCGACATTGCTGCCATGATAGAGAATCACACCGTTTCGCCTCCCTGCTTATAGCTTACCATTTCTCTTTTTTTGCGTCAACCGTCTTTCATTCTTTGCTTTACAGATTGATCCGTTTTCTATATAATACAACGTAAAATAATGGATTTTTCAACCCTTGGAGGCGCTTCCGATGAGCAAGGTTTTCCGGCTTGACCGCCGCCGCATCCTCAAAGTCTTTCTGCTGACGGCGGTTTTCTTTTTCGCCGCCCATCTGTACCGTTTTCTCTCGCTGGGCTTCTCGCATGATTCTCTGGTGCTCAACCAGAGCGGCGACGACTTCTGGCAGCTTTCGCTGGGGCGCTTCATGCAGGTCTTCTACCATCGCGTCCGCGGCGACATTCCCGCTCCCTACGTCGTCGGCCTGCTGTCGTATGTCTATCTGGCGGCCTCCGTATGCCTGCTGACGGACTTGCTGGCGCTCTCCTCCACGCTGTCCGTCTCGCTGGTATGCATGGTCATGTGTTCCAACGCCACGCTCACCTTTGCCTCCGGCACGTTTATTCCGTGGCTAGACGCCTACATGCTCGCCCTGTTTTTCGCCGTGCTCTGCGTGTTCTGCGCCGTCCGCCTGCCGAAAGCGGGCTGGGCGCTCGCGCCGCTTTCTCTGTTCGTCTCGCTGGGGCTTTATCCCAGCTATTCGGAAATCGCGGCCATCCTGTGCCTGATCGTCCTCGTCGGCGATGCGCTCGGCGGGCTTTCCTTCCGGCCTCTCTTTCTGCGGGCGCTCAAACTGCTTTTCGTGCTGGCCGCAGGTTTTGCGCTCTACGCCGTTTCGCTCAAGCTGCTTTTCGCTTTTACAGCCTATCAGCCTGCCGATTCCTATAACAGCGTCGCAAGGCTGAACGATCTGGATTGGGTTTCCCTGCCCGGTCTGATCCGCGACGCATACGTTTTCCCGTTTACGTGGCTCGCCCATCCGAAAACCGCCTTTGCAAGGCCCGTCGCTCTGTGTTATCTGCTGCTCGGCGTTTTCACCTGCGCGGCCGCCGCGCGTCTGGCCTTTGCGCGCCGTATTTCTCCGGCGTGCGCGGGGCTGCTCGTCGTCTTTCTGCTGCTGATTCCGCTCGCGGCGAATTTCGTCTATGTGCTGACGCAGGGCATGATGTACGAGCTGATGATCTACGCGTTCTTCTTCATGCTGGTTCTGCCCGCGTATCTGTTCGACCGTCTGCGCGCAGACCGCGGCTTTTTCCGCTTTGCCGCCGGGGCGGCGGCGCTGTGCTTCGCTCTGATTTACGGCAGCGACACGATGTTCTGCCACCAGTTCTTCCTCCGCCGGGAATTGGGGTACGACGCGACCCGCAGTCTCGCCACGCGGATTCTGGAACGGGCGCAGGCCGTCGAAGGCTATGAGCACGGCGTAACGCCCATCGTCTTCTCCGGCGTAGTCAGCGGTTCCGCGCTGGCCGCGGAACGCCCCGGCTTTGAAACCTCCGCTGCGCTGGACGACGCGCTCTATTCCTTCACCTACGAAGCGACCTACCCGTGGTTCTTCACCCGGATCATGAGCGATTCCACCCGCTTTGTCAGCGAGCAGGAGCGCGTCAGGCTGATTTACAGCGACGAAGTGCTCGCCATGCCCGTTTTCCCGGCGGAAGGATCGCTCAAAATGATCGACGGCGTTCTCGTCGTCCGCCTGAACCGCACGCTGGCCCGTCCGCAGGCGGATTGATTCGCCTGTTTTTTATCACGTTCAGCGCTCAAGCAGAACGCCGCAAATCCGATTCGTCTGCACTTTTGCCCGGTCGTCTGACAACCTATTCACATTGCCCAAATCTTCGCGGTTGCTTTTGCCAGAAATCTTGACGCGATTTGGGGAACGGTGCTATACTGTATCTAGCTAAACGAGGGTCTTTCCATGCCCTCTGGCCATTTTGCACGACTATCATAATCTGGGAGGTTACGATTCATGGTTCAGCTCAATGCTTCCACCCTTTCTTCCGTCAAGATGGCGCGCGGCGTCGCGCCGAAAACGGAACGCGTCATTCAGTTCGGCGAGGGCGGCTTCCTGCGCGCTTTCTGCGATTGGATGATTGACATGGCCAATGAAAAGGCCGGCATGGACGCCGGCGTGGTGATTGTGCAGCCCATCGAGCGCGGCATGGTTTCCATGCTCAACGAGCAGGATGGCCTGTATACCCTGATTCTCCGCGGTCAGGTGGACGGCAAGCCCAGCAAGGACGAGCGCATCATTCAGAGCGTCAAGCGCGGCCTCTCTCCGTATGAGGATTTCGAGGGCTATCTGGCGCTGGCGCACAACCCGGATATGCGCATCATCATCTCCAACACCACCGAAGCGGGCATCGTCTACACCGGCAAGGACAGCTTTGACGACAAGCCGCAGGCTTCCTACCCCGGCAAGCTGACCCGCCTGCTCTACGAGCGCTTCACCGCTTTCGGCGGCAAGAAGGGCACCGGCTTCATCCTCCTGCCCTGCGAGCTGATCGACTACAATGGCCGCAACCTCGAGGAGTGCTGCATGAAGACCGCCGAGCAGTGGGGCCTCTCCGAGGAATTCAAGACCTGGCTGAAAGAGGAGAACGTCTTCTGCTCCACGCTGGTGGACCGCATCGTCACCGGCTACCCGCGCGGCGAAGCCGAGAAGCTCTACGAGGAATTCGGCTACCGCGACAA
>CAKTXH010000149.1 GCA_934630975.1 uncultured Clostridia bacterium
TTCTGCAACGAGATCATCATCACGCTGCACAAGGACGGATCCTGCTCCGTGCAGGATAACGGACGCGGCTTCCCGGTCGGCATCCACCCGAAGATCGGCCGCCCGGCGGTCGAGGTCTGCCTGACGATTCTGCACGCGGGCGGCAAATTCGGCGGCGGCGGCTACAAGGTTTCCGGCGGCCTGCACGGCGTGGGCGCGTCGGTGGTCAACGCGCTCTCCAAGCATTTGCAGGTCAACGTCTATCAGGACGGCAAGGTCTATCAGCAGGAGTATGAGCGCGGCAAGGTGCTCTACGACCTTAAGACCATCGGCGAAACCGACCGCACCGGCACGACCATCCGCTTCTGGCCGGACGTGAAGGACGAAACTGACCCGGACGGCATTTTCGAGACGGGCGATTTCCAGTACGACGTGCTCAAGACCCGCTTCCGCGAGATGGCGTTCCTCAACCGCGGCATTCGCATCGTGTTCCGCGATGAGCGCCCGGAAGAGCCGAAGGAGAACATTTTCCACTACGAGGGCGGCATCAGCGAGTTCGTCAAGTTCATCAACAAGAACAAAGAGGTGCTCTTCCCGGAGCCGATTTACATCAGCGGCCTCGTCGGCACGACGAGCGTTGAAGTCGCGATGCAGTACAACGACACCTACTCCGAGAACATCTTCGCCTTCGTCAACAACATCCACACGCCGGACGGCGGCACGCATCTGGCGGGCTTCAACATGGCGCTGACCCGCGTGATCAACGACTACGGCCGCAAGCACAACATCCTCAAGGCCAACGACGCGAATCTCTCCGGCGAGGATACGCGCGAAGGTCTGGCGGCGATTGTCTCCGTCAAGCTGGAAGACCCGCAGTTTGAAAGCCAGACGAAATCCAAGCTGGGCAACAGCGAAGTGCGCACCATCGTCAATTCGCTGGTGGGCAAGCAGTTGGCCGATTATCTGGAGGAGAACCCGCAGGTCGCCAAGCTGATTCTGGATCGCTGCCTGGCCGCGTCCCGCGCGCGCGAGGCCGCCCGAAAGGCGCGCGACCTCACTCGCCGCAAGACGGTGCTGGAAAGCGCGAGCCTGCCGGGCAAGCTGGCGGACTGCTCCGAGCGCGACCCGAGCAAGTGCGAAATCTTCCTCGTCGAGGGCGATTCCGCAGGCGGCAGCGCGAAGATGGGGCGCGACCGCCACTTTCAGGCGATTCTGCCGCTGCGCGGCAAGATTCTCAATGTCGAGAAGACGCGGCTTGACCGCGTGCTCGCCAACGACGAAATCAAGGCGATGATCACGGCGTTCGGCTGCGGCGTGGGCGACGATTTCGATATCAAGAAGCTGCGTTACGACCGCATCGTCTGCATGACGGACGCCGACGTGGACGGCAGCCACATCCGCATCCTGATGCTGACGTTCTTCTATCGCTACATGCGCCCGCTGATCGAGCAGGGGCACGTTTACGCCGCCCAGCCGCCGCTCTACAAGGTGACCTATCAGAAGATGGAGCGCTACTGCTATTCCGACGCGGAGCTGGACAAGGTGATGACCGAAATCGGCCGCGAAAAGAAGCCGGACGTGCAGCGCTACAAGGGCCTTGGCGAAATGAGCGCCGAACAGCTCTGGACGACGACCATGAACCCGGAGACCCGCACCATGCTGCGCGTTTCCGTCGAAGACGCGATTGCCGCCGACGAAATCATGAGCCTGCTGATGGGCGAAAAGGTCGAGCCGCGCCGCGAATTCATCGAGCAGAACAGCAAACTGGTGCTGGATTTGGATATTTAACGGCTTTCACCCTTCCACCGCTCACGCGGTTCCCCTCCCCTTGAAAGGGGAGGTTTGGGGCTGCTTATAAGCGGGTAAATCACAGAAAACAGACGGCATAAGCGAAGCTTTCGGCTGTTTTCAAACTGACGTTCCCTTCTCTGAAACCTCCCCTTTCAAGGGGAGGGGGACCATCCGCAGATGGTGGAAGGGTTATATAGCGAGAAAGGAGATACAATCTCTTGGATTTTAAGGATAATCTCCCCGGTAATACAACCGACCTTGAGCGCATCCGCCCGATTGACCTCGAGCACGAGATGAAGAAATCGTTCATCTCCTACGCGATGGCGGTTATCATCACCCGCGCGCTGCCGGATGTGCGCGACGGCCTCAAGCCGGTGCACCGCCGTATCCTCTACGCGATGCACGAATTGGGCGTTACGCCGGATAAGCCGTATCGTAAGTGCGCGCGTATCGTCGGCGACGTTCTGGGTAAATATCACCCGCACGGCGATTCCTCCGTGTACGGCGCGCTGGTGCGCCTGGGTCAGGATTTCGCGACCCGCTACCCGCTGGTGGACGGCCAGGGCAACTTCGGTTCCGTCGATGGCGACGGCGCGGCGGCCATGCGTTACACCGAAGCGCGCATGAGCAAGATCAACATGGAGATGCTGGCGGATATCGACAAGGAGACCGTCGATTTCTCCCCGAACTTCGACGAAACGCTGATGCAGCCGAACGTGCTGCCCAGCCGCTTCCCGAACCTGCTGGTCAACGGCTCTTCCGGCATTGCGGTCGGCATGGCGACGAACATCCCGCCGCATAACCTCGGCGAGGTCATCGACGGCGTGGTCAAGATGATCGACAACCCGGACGTGACCACGCAGGAGCTGATGGAGTGCATCAAAGGCCCGGATTTCCCGACCGGCGGCATCATCCTTGGCCGTAAAGGCATTTACGACACGTACTCCACCGGCCGCGGCCGTATCGTCACCCGCGCGAAGACGGAGGTTGAGCCAATGCCTAATGGCCGCCAGCGCATCGTCGTGACGGAAATCCCGTACATGGTCAACAAGTCCGTGCTGGTCGCGAAGATCGCCGAACTGGTGCACGACAAGCGGCTGGAGGGCATCAGCGATATCCGCGATGAGAGCGACCGCGAGGGCATGCGCATCGTCATCGAACTCAAGCGCGACGTGAATTCCGCCGTCGTGCTCAACTACCTGTACAAGCACACGCAGATGCAGGAAGCTTTCGGCGCGATTATGCTGGCGCTGGTGGACGGCGAGCCGAAGGTGCTCTCCCTGCACCAGATGCTCTACCACTACCTCGAGCACCAGAAGGACGTCATCGTCCGCCGGACGCGTTACGACCTCGACAAGGCCGAGGCGCGCGCCCACATTTTGGAAGGCTTGCTGATTGCGCTGGACAACATCGACGAGATTGTCCGCATCATCCGCAACAGCCCGAACACGCAGGAAGCCAAGACTCAGCTCATGGAGCGCTTCGCGCTCTCCGACAAGCAGGCGCAGGCGATTCTGGATATGCGTCTGGCCCGTTTGACGGGTTTGGAACGCGAGCGTTTGCAGGAAGAATACGCCGAACTGGAAAAGACCATCGCGTACCTGCGCGCCGTGCTGGCGGACGAAAAGATGGTGCTGGGCATCATCCGCGAGGAGATTCTGGCCATCAAGGCGAAATACGCCGACGAGCGCCGCACGCAGATCAGCGTGATGGACGGCGAAATCGACCCCGAAGACCTCATTCAGGAGGACAGCGTGGTCGTGACGCTGACGCACTTCGGCTATGTCAAGCGCATCCCGCGCGCGACCTACCGCAGCCAGAACCGCGGCGGCAAGGGCATCATGGGCATGACCACGCGCGAGGAGGATTACGCCGAGCAGCTGCTCGTCACCTCCACGCACGACGAGATCATGTTCTTCACCAACCGCGGCCGCGTGTACAGCCTCAAGGGCTATGAAATCCCGGAGGCGGGCCGC
>CAKTXH010000150.1 GCA_934630975.1 uncultured Clostridia bacterium
TATGTCTGCGACGTGACCGACGAGGAAGCGGTGCAGAAGACCGTCGCCAAGATCCGCGAGGAAGTCGGCATCATCGACATTCTGGTCAACAACGCCGGCATCATCAAGCGCATCCCGATGCTCGAGATGAGCGCGGCCGATTTCCGCAAGGTCATCGACGTTGACCTCAACGCGCCGTTCATCGTCTCCAAGGCCTGCATCCCGGGCATGATCGAAAAGGGCCACGGCAAGATCATCAACATCTGCTCCATGATGAGCGAGCTGGGCCGCGAGACGGTTTCCGCTTACGCGGCGGCCAAGGGCGGCCTGAAGATGCTGACCCGCAACATCTGCTCCGAGTACGGCGAGGCGAACATCCAGTGCAACGGCATCGGCCCGGGCTACATCGAGACCCCGCAGACCGCGCCGCTGCGCGAGCGTCAGCCGGACGGCAGCCGTCATCCGTTCGACCAGTTCATCATCTCCAAGACGCCGGCCGCGCGCTGGGGCAAGACCGAAGACCTGCAAGGCCCGGCCGTGTTCCTCGCTTCCGACGCGTCCAACTTCGTCAACGGCCACATCCTCTATGTGGACGGCGGCATCCTGGCCTACATCGGCAAGCAGCCGTAAGGCCTGAAACGAGTTTCATCAGGCATAAAAGAAGCCGGGCTTCCTCATTTTCGAGGAAGCCCGGCTTTTACGTATGCAGCATAAAGAACCTGGCCGCGCCGATCATGCCCGCGTCGTTGCCCAGCGTCGCGCGCTCGACCGTCAGCCCTTCGGCAAAGCGCGGCATCACGCCGCCGAGCACGCGCTGACGAAGGGGCTTCATCAGCAGCTCCTCCTGCGCGCTCACGCCGCCGCCGATGAGCACCATTTCCGGGTTGAAAATATGCACAAGCCCCGTCACGCCCGCGGCGATATCGTCGATCCACGCGCTCAAAACGCCGAGCATCGCCGCGTCGCCCTGCTGCGCGCGGCCAAAAACGATGCGCCCGTTGAGCTGCGTTTCGCCCGTCGCTTCCTGCGCGCGCCGGACAAGCGCCGTCGTCGCCGCGTAATGCTCCAAACAGCCGCGCTTGCCGCACGGGCAGGGCGCGCCATCCTGATAGAGCGTGAAATGGCCCAGTTCGCCCGCAATGCCGCGCGCGCCGCCGTAAAGCTCGCCGTTTAATACCACGCCGCCGCCCACGCCCGTGCCGAGCGTCAGCATCAGCACATGCCGCCTGCCGCGCGCCGCGCCCGCAAAACATTCGCCCAGCGCCGCGGCGTTCGCATCGTTGAGCACCCACACCGGCAGATGGAAATGCGCTTCCATGTCTTCCTTGATGCGCGAACCTTCGTAGCCGGGAATTTTGCCGTTTGTGCCGATGACAACGCCCGCGCGGTCATCCACCTGCCCCGTCGCGGAAACGCCGACGCCCGCAACCTGCGCATGCGTCTGACGCAGAAACGCTTCCGCTTCGCGGATCACCGTCGTCAGAATCGGCGTTTGGTAGCCGTCAAAACAGACGCTGGCTTCGTGCCGCGCGTGCACCACGCCGCTTTCATCCACCAGCCCCATTTTGACCGCCGTTCCGCCGATGTCTATGCTCAAAATCATGCCGCAACCTCCGTGTCAGCGCTGGCCGACCGCGTTCATGAAGCGCGCTGCGATTTCCAGCGGGCGGGTAATCGCGCCGCCGACGACAACCGCCCATGCGCCAAGCTCCAGCATCTTCTTCGCCTGTTCCGGCGTATGCACGCGCCCTTCCGCAATGACCGGGCAGGGCAGCTCGGCGACCATCTGGCGCACCAGCTCGTAGTTCGGGTCGCCCTTGCAGTCCGCCGTCTGCGGCGTATAGCCGTTCATCGTGCTGCCGACCAGATCCGCGCCCGCGGCATAAGCGGCCTTCGCTTCCGCCAGCGTCGCGCAGTCCGCCATGATGATGATATTCGGATATTTTGCTTTTACCTGCTTCAAAAACGCCGGCGCGGTCAGGCCGTCGCCGCGCGCGCAGTCCGTGCAGTCGATGGAAACGATATCCGACAGGGCTTCCATGCACTCGTCCACCTCGCGCATGGTCATGGTGATGCGGCCGGTATAGCCTGGATATTCGCGCTTGATCAGGCCGATCACCGGCAGGCCCGTCTCTTCTTTAATGCCCGCGATATCGCGCGCCGAGCTGGTGCGGATCATCTTCGCGCCCGCCTGTTTGGCCGCGCGCGCCATCAGCGGCATCACCGAGCGCTCCTTATCGTAGAGCGGCTCGCCCGGCGTCGCCTGGCAGGAGACGATGATCGTCCCTTTCATTAAAGCAAACAGTTCGTCCTTGGTCATGGTCGTATCCTCCCTTATGCGTTAAAACTCTTCGTAAGAATCGCTCATCAGGTATTTGCCGGAGGAGAAATGCGCTTCCATCGCCTGCGCGAACGCGCGGTAATCGTAATGCTCCAGCGCCGTGACGATCGCCTCGTGCTTGGTGACGGAATAGGCCAGATGCGGGGATTTGCGCTCGAGCTGGAAGCCGCGGTCCACGCTCCAAATCGCTTCCATCAGCGAATTGAGCACCTCGTTTTTCAGCGGCCGGAACAGCGCCATGTGGAATTCCCTGTCCGCCTCGCTGAACGCGCCGGTCGTCTCCCAGCTTTCGCGGATATTCTCGGCGCATTGGCGCATATAGGCGATATCCTCGCCGCTGAGCGCCTTGAACGCCTGCCGCATGTAGCCCAGTTCCAGCATTTTGCGAATCCCGAACATCTCGCGCACGCGCGCGTCGTCTTCGGGATTGCCCATATTGAAAAACAGCACGTTTTGAAAGATGAAATCCAGATTGAAATCCTTGACCACCGTTCCGCGCCCGGGACAGGCTTCCACCATGCCCATCAGCTCCATGCTCTTGATCGCCTCGCGCAGCACGTTGCGGCTGACGCCCCAGCGTTCGCACATGGCCTGTTCCGTGGGGAGCATGTCGCCCGACTTCAGGCCGCTGGTGATGATGTAGCTGCGAATCTCCCGAAAGGTTTCCAGATACAGCTTTTCCGCCTTTTTCACGCCCATCCTCCTGACTTTGTATGACATTTTTCGATTTTTATTATAAGACAAAATGATTTTCTTGTCAATCCGTACTCAAATTTTCCAATTTTTCGTTTTCAATTTCAGAATAGAGAAACTTTTGACGAATTTTTTTATTATAAATTTACAAATTCGTCTTGACAGGCCGCTTGATTTGTAGTACATTTGATTCAACGAAGATCGGCTGGCGATGCCGACCCTCACCTTTAACACCTTACTTCATTCAAGGAGGATTATCCCATGAAAAAATTTGCCGCCCTGCTTCTGAGCCTGCTGCTCGTGCTGACGATGACCAGCGCGCTGGCCGAGACGGACATCACCCTCTGGACGTTCCCGATTGGCGATTGGGGCAATTCCGAGAAGGTTGACGAAATGCTCACCGCTTTCAACGCCGTGCACCCGGATATCAAGGTGACCGTCGAATACCTCGATTACACCAACGGCGACGCGCAGATCACCACGGCCATCGAAGCCAAGACCACCCCGGACATCGTCATGGAAGGCCCGGAGCGCCTGGTCGCGAACTGGGCGGCCGCCGGCAAGATGCTTCCGCTTAACGACCTGTGGACGGAAGAGACCATCGCCGACATCAACGCCAACAACGCTTCCGTCGTGGCGACCTGCCAGGGCGCGGACGGCAACTACTACAT
>CAKTXH010000151.1 GCA_934630975.1 uncultured Clostridia bacterium
AGATAAGCCCTGTATTCTGAAAAAACGCTTGAATGGCGTGTTTGACCAGAATGCAGGGCTTATTATTCAGAGGTTCCTTAGTTTTTCTTGAAATATCAGGTTTATTAGCTTGACAGCCCCGCGAGCCTATGAAACGCGCGTCTTGTTTATCTTCTCATCAGGGCGCAGTTTTCTTTCCTGATTCGGAATTCATACTATCCGATTCTTCCGTATTATAAAAGTCTTCCAAAACGTAGGTTTTGACAGGCGTTATGTACAATTCATACTTGATAACCAGCTTCACCAAATCATTTCCATCAATCAGCGTAATGGGCGAGCCTTCCCGTGCCGCCTGTCTTGCGGAATTTGTAAATCTTCCGTTCGTAATAAACACGCCATAATCAGCCTGATTCTTATTCATCGCGCCCAAGAACTGGTTAATGTCCGGCTCTCTTACGGGCGAAACATTGTAACGCTTGCATTGAATAACCACTCGGGTTGTGCGGAAATCATTGGTATCCGTGTGATATCCATAACCGTCTATTCCGCCGTCGTTGCTGATCTGGACGCCCTTTTCCGTAAATTCAACGCCCATGCGCGTCAGCAACGCTCTTGAAAAAGCCTCAAACTTTTTAGGAGACATTTTCGAAATGGCAACAAGCAGTTTTTCTTTAAAATCATCCTCGATTTTTTCTTCTTCGCGCATTTCTTCCTCATTGTCCGAAGGGTCTGCGCTCTTGTTTTTCCTGTTGCTCTGACTCAACTGTTCCCAACGCTTTTTAGAGGCTTCCATTACGTCTTTTTCAACATCGAGCTTTTCCACATCAAGGTACAGCCCCTTCTCGGTCAGCGTGATCGGCGAAGTATCCGCATACGTCAAGAGGCCGACAAAGGATAAATCCTTAATCGCAAAATTGAACTTAAAGTTGAATTCTTTATAGGTATTCCCGGTTTTCTTGGATTTCTTCTCAATTTCCGCGAATTCCGCGATTTGATCATCCAAGTCAGCGATTCGCGCTTTGATTTCGGCACGCTCCAACTGTCCTCCGGCTTCCTGCAATACTTTCAAAATCGGCTTGACCAGATAGGCCACCTTGCCTTCCGAGGATAATTGTTTCATATTCATATCATCTGCTCTCCTGCCACGAAAGAGAATATCTCATCCTTGCACTTTCCCGCTCAAAGCTCCTTCAATTGTTTTCCATCCACATTCTTCCAATCGACATTACCGTTTGACGTATGCCCCAGCACCACAGCCGATGCGGCGGACGGTGAACTAAACTCATAATCGGTCTGAAACACGTCATTTACGATAATACCGTCTTCAATCAAACGATTGCGCAGTTGAAAATAACATTTTCCGCGTGTTTCGAAAGAAGGAACGGTGTGGTCTGAAATCCGGGAATCTTTGAGCACAGTCAATCCTTCTGCGCTCAGGAATCCCTTTGCCGCGCCATTATTCCCTTTACAATACAGGTATTGCGTCGTATCCGTCGCCTGCGGAGCCGGAACAAGAACTCTGTATCCCAGTGTATTGATCAGTACACGGATGTTGTCGATGAATTCCTCCATCGAAGCAACCTGTGATTCTTTCAAAACAGTGTCACTGTAAGTGTTCTTCGTCAAAACCTTATAATGCTTACATTCGCGGGCAATCTTTACCAGCTTATTCTCGAGATATCGAATATGCGCCTTGTTCAAATCTCTTCCCGTGAAAACAACAGCAGTCTTCCAATAATATTGTTCCTTACCGGCGTTATAGTCGTTCATATGCTGAATCAGGCGTTTCTGCACATTTTCGGCTTCGCCAATGTACACGCTATCGGAGCCGTCGTCTTCCTGACAAAACAAAAAATATACGCCGGCTTCTGTGATATCCTGACGGGTGCTGTTCTTCACGTCTGTGCGCGGAATTTTAATGGCTTTGCCGTTCCAGTTGGAAAGTTCAGCCGTAATTAACCCATTTGCATCACCATCTACCAGAAATAATTCTATCGCTTTGCCGTAGGCCACTCATCAACGCCTCCTTTGTTTGCTTTCCTCCGCGCCTGCTAAAACTTATCGCCCATTTTTGAGAAGCGTCACTGGAAACATTCAACTTGCGATGATAAGAAAGAATCGGCATAGCGATTTCTCCAACTATGCCGATCACTTCTCAAAAATTGAAATTTTCCGAAAGAATCGCCATCGCGACGGTTCTTTCTTTACGCTTTTTACGTATTTACGCGCGCTCCTCGATCTCCTTGCAGAGCTTAGCGAGGAACTCGTCCAGCTTCATGGTCACGGTCTGATCGGTGTCGCGGTCGCGGACGGAAATGGTGTTCGTCTCCACTTCCTTCGCGCCGATGATCAGCATATACGGTACGCGATCCACCTGGCGCGCCTCGCGGATCTTGTAGCCGATCTTCTCGTTGCGGGTATCCAGTTCGCAGCGGATCATCTTCTCGCGCAGGGCTTCATAGACTTCCTTCGCATAGTCCATGCTCTTGTCGGAAACCGGCAGAACCTTAACCTGCGTCGGCGCGAGCCACGTCGGGAACTTGCCCGCAAAGTGCTCGGTCAAAATGCCGATGAAGCGCTCGATGGAGCCGAAGCACACGCGATGGATCATGATCGGGCGCTGACGGCTGCCGTCCTCGGCGATGTACTCGAGGCCGAAGTTGAGCGGCATCTGGAAGTCAAGCTGAATCGTGCCGCACTGCCAGGTGCGTCCAAGGCTGTCGCGCAGATGGAAGTCGATCTTCGGGCCGTAGAACGCGCCGTCGCCCTCGTTGACGATATACGGCATATTCAGCTTCTCAAGCGCCTTGATCAGGCCGTTGGTCGCGGCCTCCCAGTCCTCGTCGCTGCCCATGCTGTTCTCCGGGCGGGTGGAAAGCTCGACAAAGTAATCAAAGCCGAACTTGCTGTACACCTGATTGATCAGACCGACCACGCCGATGATCTCGTCGGTGATCTGGTCGGGGCGCATGAAGATGTGCGCATCGTCCTGCGTGAAGCAGCGCACGCGGAACAGACCATGCAGCGCGCCCTTCAGCTCATGGCGATGGACAAGACCCAGCTCGCCCACGCGCAGCGGCAGCTCACGGTAGGAGTGCGGCTGGCTGCGATAGACCATCACGCCGCCCGGGCAGTTCATCGGCTTGATGCAGTAATCCTCGCCGTCGATCTTGGTGGCGTACATGTTGTCCTTGTAGTGGTCCCAGTGGCCGCTCGTCTCCCACAGGTGACGGTTCATGATCAGCGGCGTGGAAACCTCGACGTAATTCGCCTTATAGTGGATGTCGCGCCAGTAATCAATCAGCGCGTTCTTGAGCGCCATGCCCTTCGGGAGGAAGAACGGGAAGCCCGGGCCTTCGTCGCAGAGCATGAACAGGTTCATTTCCTTGCCGATGCGGCGATGGTCGCGGCGGGCGGCCTCCTCCATCAGCTTGTTGTATGCCTCCAGCTCCTCGCGAGTGCGGAACGCCGTGCCGCCGATGCGGGTGAGCATGATGTTACTCTTGTCGTTCTTCCAATACGCGCCGGAAAGCTGGGTCAGCTTGAACGCCTTGAGCGCCTTGGTGTAGGTCAGGTGCGGGCCGACGCACATGTCGATATATTCGCCCTGCTGATAGAAGCTGAGCACCGCGTCTTCCGGCAGGTCGCCGATGTGCTCGACCTTATACTTCTCGCCGCGCTCCT
>CAKTXH010000152.1 GCA_934630975.1 uncultured Clostridia bacterium
GGCGTCAGCCCGAAGAGCCGCGACCTGGAAGTGGCCACCGAGCTGACCATGAACACCCCGTGCCTGTGGGTCAACAATCAGGGCAAGCGCTTCATGAACGAAGACCTGCTCAAGGACACCGTCGAGTATTCCTCCGCGGTTCTGGCTCAGGGCGGCTATGCCTACACCATCGTCGATCAGGCGACCGTCGATCGCTGGGCTGACGCTTCCTACGAGAACACCGGCTCCTGGATCCACTACTGGGATCAGAACGGCATCATCGGTGAGGACGGCGAGCGCACCATCTACCATGCCCCGATTGACAAGGATGCGTTCCTGCGCGACTTCGAGACCCTGACCGCTACCGGCGACGGCATCGTGGCCAACACCATCGAAGAGGCCGCCGCGTTCATCGGCTGCTCCGTCGAGGATCTCCAGAACACCATCGACGCCTACAACGGCTATGTCAAGTCCGGCAAGGACGAGCAGTTCTTCAAGTCCAGCGAGGATCTCCTCTGGACGGTTGAGGAAGGCCCGTTCTACGTCACCAAGGGCTACAACGCCGTGCTCGGCGCGCTGGGCGGCGTGAACACCAACGAGCTGCTTCAGGTTGTGGACAGCACCAACACCCCGATCTCCGGCCTGTACGCCACCGGCAACAACGTTTCCGGCATGAGCGTCGCGGCTTACGTCAACATCGAAGGCACTGGCCTCGGCTTCGCGCTGACCAGCGGCCGTCTCGCGGGCGCTAACGCCGCCGCGGCGAGCAAGTAATTCGTCCCTTTTCAAGGAAGTCGTTCGGCTCAGCCGGACGGCTTCTTTTTTTGTTTTTCGCGCAATCCGTTTTTCCCAAAATCAAAATAACGGACGGCCGATGGCCGCCCCTAACGTTACGGAAACAAATCTCCGTTGTAGAAGCGCGCATCGCGCGTCCGTTATTGGTTTTGTTTTGAAATGCAGCCGTTTTACTTCACGCGCGCGAGCAGCATCTCATGCATGGCATGCACGTTCTCTTCGATCTGCTGGCGGGTGAACGCGGTGCGGCCGGTCGCCTGCATGGCGGCCATGCCGTGCACGTAGAGCATCAGCTCCACGCAGACCTGCTTGGCCTTTTCGGCGTCCAGCCCCTTCTCTTCCGCCTCGGCGGAAACCAGCGGCTCGCGAACCACTTCGTTGCCGAAGGTCTGGTCATCCTCGCGCAGGAACATGTGCGCGAACAGCCGCGGCTGCTCCGTGGCGAAACGCACATACGCGTTGAAGCGGCTCTCAAAGGTATCGCCGACCTTCGCATCCTCGCTGAGGGTCTGCTCAAAAACGTCGTGCGCCTTCTGGTCGAGCGCGTTCTTCAGATCGTCCATGCCGGAGAAGTAGCTGAAAATCGGCTGGGTCGAGCAGTTGAGCGCCTTCGCGACGGAGCGGGCGTTCACCGCGGACATTCCTTCCTGGCAGAACATGGCAAACGATCTTTCCAGAATCATTTCCCGTGTAATTCTCTGTTTGGGGGGCATAAATTCCACTTCCTATCCTGAATTTGAAAGAATCTTGGATTATGGTAACATATTCTTTTCCTTTCGTCAACATCCCCCGATACGGTCAGTTATTTATATTTACATTATGTTTTGTACACAGATTTTTGTGTGCAAACGCTTGTTTTTATTGGATTTTTTCGACACGATTCGAGCATTTCGCGTGTGATTTTTCGAAAACTCTCCGAAAAGAATTTTTTCAGAAAGCATCGAATTGTCCCTTTTTCAATCCGCACAGGCCCTGCTTGTCGTTTTTTCAACCCCAAATCCGCCCTTTGACAGCCATGCGCTTGATTGTGTTTTCGCCCGTTCCATGCTATAATACAAGTTCAAGCTTCCTATTGAAATGAGGTATGATGGATGCGCAATCGTCTTTTTGCTTTGCTGTTTCTGCTCGCCCTGCTGCCCTGCGCGGCGCTGGGCGAATCGCTTTCCCTCGATGAAATGAACGCCGCGGAGGACGCGGCCTCCCTGAGCGCGTCAGAAGCCCCTCAGGCGGTCGAAAACGCCGCGCGCGAGGATTTTATCGACCGTATTCTGGCGCTGGCTCAGCAGCTTTATACGCAGGCCAACGGCCAGCCCCAGCGCGCGCAATACAGCGGGGATATCTACATCTGCAAAAACTACACCGTGCACCTCTTCCGCCAGAACTGCGACGCTTTCCGCATCGCGGAATACCCGGATGTGCCGCTGGTCATCCCCAACAACCAGAAAAAAGCAGACTGCGCGCCCTACGTTTACGGCGTGGAGTGGCAGGACGTGCCCGCCAGCGAGGGCAATCCGTTCTATGCGGCGGCAACCTTCCGTTACGACGACACGCTGAGCAAAGAGGAAAACCGCGAGAACGCGCGCGAATTCCTCAAGCAGGTCAAGCGCGGCGACTATTTCCAGATGGCCGCGAATTATTACTACGGCGTGGGCGCGCACAGCATGCTTTTCATCGCCGATTACGACCCGGAGACGAACAGCGTGCACTGGGCGGATTCCAACATGAAGGGCCAAAGCATCAAGGGGATTCGCTATGCCTACGTGCAGTATGACGCGGTGAAGCCCATCGACTGGTTTGTGGATGCGTTCTGCCGTAAGAAGTACGGCGCAACGATTTACCGCCTGCGGGATGATATCATTTACGCGGAGTGAACGCCTTCCGTCACGGCTGCACCGCCGTCGTCACAACCACGGGCGCATCCCAGTTTTCGCAGGCCAGCCGCTTTTTGTATGCCTGAGGCATTTCCTCGCCGTTATCCTCAAATTCCACCTGACTGTGATGTTCCTGCACGTTCTCTTCGCGCTTGCAAAAAAGGGGCAGTTTCGATAATCTTCATAAATATCCCATTATGCATTGAGCCGCAGCGGGTGCTTTTCCACTGCGGCTCAACTGTTTTATGAAGGTTATGCATACAATTTTTCAAGCGGAATCAACTCCACCCGTTCTTCCATCTGTGCGTCAAACCCGCTCCGTGAAATAAAACGCTATCCATCCCCTGCACAACTTCACGCAAGTATGGATATTCATCGAGCACCAAAATCATCGGCTTTTCTTTCGCCGCTTCAAAAAGATACGTCAGCAACGCTTCCATGCTGTCAAAAGAAGGCTTTGGAAAATGAAACATATCCGCCAGAAGCACGGATACGCTCTCCGTGTTATTCTGTTCAGTCGTCTGCTTACACTCGAAATAGATGCTGGTTACGTCCGTTTCGCGTAAGCTCTGTTTAATCAGCTCGCTTTTTCCGACCCGCCTGCGTCCATAAAGCCGATCTGCATCCCTTCATACGAAAACAGACGATGCAAATCCTTGCGTTGCTTTTCCCGTCCATAGAATTTCATTGACTCGGCCACCTCCGACTCGGTTTAGTCTGAGTTCATTAAACTATGCCGAATCGAAAAAGACAATTCTCCAAGTTGAAACTCCGCAAGTGGAATTACAAAGCCCATACACGCTCAAACCCATCTTTGAGCAAAACAAAAAATCCAGCCAAGCAATCGTCTTGACTGGATTCTCTGGTAGCGGCAATGTGATTCGAACACATGACACTTCGGGTATGAACCGAATGCTCTGGCCAG
>CAKTXH010000153.1 GCA_934630975.1 uncultured Clostridia bacterium
CTTCTCACAGAGGCGTTAAACCTTGATTCACATAGGGAGGTTTTTACCAATGGCTAAGAAAATGACCGTTGACGGCAATACCGCTGTCAGCCACGTCGCTTATGCGTTCAGCGAAGTGGCAGCGATCTACCCGATCACCCCGTCTTCCCCGATGGCGGAAGTTGCGGATGACTGGGCTGCGCACGATCGCAAGAATCTCTTTGGTCAGACGGTCCGCATCGCCGAGATGCAGTCCGAAGCCGGCGCTGCCGGTGCCGTGCACGGCTCTTTGAAGGCCGGCGCGCTCACCACGACGTTCACCGCGTCTCAGGGCCTGCTGCTGATGATCCCGAACATGTACAAGATCGCCGGCGAGCTGCTGCCCTGCGTTTTCCACGTGAGCGCTCGTGCTCTGGCTTACCACGCGCTGTCTATCTTCGGCGACCATTCCGACGTGATGGCCTGCCGCCAGACCGGCTTTGCGATGCTGGCTTCCAACTCCGTTCAGGAGGCGGAGGACATGGCGCTCGTCGCCCATGTCGCCACGCTGAAGAGCTCCGTGCCGTTCCTGCACTTCTTCGACGGCTTCCGTACCTCTCACGAGATTCAGAAGATCGACGAGATTGCCTATGAGGATATGGCCAAGCTGCTCCCGACCGAGAAGGTTGCCGAGTTCCGTGCCCGCGCGCTGAACCCGGATCACCCGACCCTCGGCGGCACCGCGCAGAACCCGGATATCTACTTCCAGGGCCGCGAGGCTGGCAACAAGTACTACAACGCCGTTCCGGCGATTGTGGAAGAGGTCATGGACGAGGTTGGCAAGATCACCGGCCGTCCGCACAAGCCGTTTGACTACGTTGGCGCTCCCGATGCGGAGTACGTCATCGTGGCAATGGGCTCCGGCTGCGACGTTGCGACCGAGGCTGTCAACAAGCTCAACGAGATGGGCGAGAAGGTCGGTCTGGTGAGCGTTCACCTGTATCGTCCGTTCTGCACCAAGCGTTTCGTGGACGCCATCCCGGCGACCTGCAAGCGCATCGCGGTGCTCGACCGCACCAAGGAGTCCGGCTCCCTGGGCGAGCCGCTCTACCTCGACGTCTGCGCCGCCCTCACCGAGGAAGGCCGCAAGATCGAGATCGTCGGCGGCCGCTACGGCCTTGGCTCCAAGGAGTTCACGCCGACCCACGTTAAGGCTGTGTTCGACAACCTCAAGCTCGACGCGCCGAAGAACCACTTCACCGTCGGCATTGTGGATGATGTGACCAACACCAGCCTGCCGACCGGCGAGATCTTCAACGCGGCTCCGGCTGGCGCCATCAGCTGCAAGTTCTACGGCCTCGGCTCCGACGGCACCGTCGGCGCGAACAAGAACTCCATCAAGATCATCGGCGATCACACCGATATGTACGCTCAGGCGTATTTCGCTTACGACTCCAAGAAGTCCGGCGGTCTGACGGTTTCTCACCTGCGCTTCGGCAAGACGCCGATCCAGTCTCCGTATCAGATCGACGCGGCTGACTTCACCGCCTGCCACAACCCGGCGTATGTGACGCAGTACGACATGCTCTCCACCCTGAAGGATGGCGGCACGTTCCTGCTCAACTGCCAGTGGAGCGACGAGGAGCTTGACGCGAACCTGCCGGCTTCCATGAAGCAGCAGCTCGCCAAGAAGCACATCAAGTTCTACGCCATCGACGCTATTGATCTGGCGGCGAAGGTTGGCATGGGCAACCGCATCAACACCATCATGCAGGCCGCGTTCTTCAAGCTGGCCGACGTCATCCCGTATGAGCAGGCTGACGAGTACATGAAGGCGTATGCCAAGAAGACCTACGGCAAGAAGGGCGACGCCGTTGTGCAGAAGAACTGGGATGCGATCGACATCGCGATCTCCGGCCTGCGCGAGGTGAAGGTTCCGGCCGAGTGGGCCAACGCGACCACCGGCGCCGTTGCGATGCAGGTCGAGGGCGACGAGTACTACAAGAACTTCGTCAAGCCGATCCTCGCTCAGGAAGGCGACAAGCTGCCGGTTTCCGCGATTGCGGCTGACGGCGTTGTGCCGACCGGCACCACCAAGTACGAGAAGCGCGGCATCGCCGTGAAGGTTCCGGCTTGGGACGTGACCAAGTGCGTGCAGTGCAACCTGTGCTCCCTGGTCTGCCCGCATGCTGCGATCCGTCCGTACCTCGTGGACGAGGGCACCGCTCCGGCTTCCTTCGTCACCAAGAAGGCGCTGGGCAAGCAGTTCGCCGGCAAGGCGTTCCGCATCCAGGTTTCTCCGCTCGACTGCACCGGCTGCGGCAACTGTATCGACGTGTGCCTGGGCAAGTGCCTGACCCTCGAGCCGCTGGCCGAGCAGAAGGTTGAAGAGGCGAACTGGGAGTACGCTCAGACGATCCCGGAGGTCGATTCCACGATCCTCAACAAGGCGAACGTCAAGGAGAGCCAGTTCCTCAAGCCGCTGTTTGAGTTCTCCGGCGCCTGCGCCGGCTGCGGCGAGACCCCGTATGTCAAGCTCGTTACCCAGCTCTTCGGCGACCGCATGATGGTGGCCAACGCGACGGGCTGCTCCTCCATCTATGGCGGCAGCGCTCCGACCGTTCCGTACACCAAGAACGAAAAGGGCCAGGGCCCGGCTTGGGCGAACTCCCTGTTCGAGGACAACGCCGAGTTCGGCTTCGGCATGAACCTGGCGACCACGCAGCGCCGCGCCAAGCTGGCTGAGCTCGTTACCGAGCTGGCTGGTCAGGTTGAGGGCGAAGCGAAGGAGACCTGCGAGGCCTGGCTGGCCGCGATGAACGACGGCGAGGCGAGCAAGGCGGCTTCCGCGAAGCTGGCTGCGCTGGTTGACGGCTGCGACAGCGACCTCTGCAAGGAAATCGCGTCCATGAAGGACATGATGGTCAAGAAGAGCCAGTGGATCTTCGGCGGCGACGGCTGGGCCTACGACATCGGCTACGGCGGAGTTGACCACGTGCTGGCGCAGGGCGAGGACGTCAACGTGCTCGTTCTGGATACCGAGGTGTACTCCAACACCGGCGGACAGGCTTCCAAGTCCACCCCGACCGGCTCCATCGCGAAGTTCGCTGCTTCCGGCAAGAAGACCCGCAAGAAGGATCTGGGCATGATGGCGATGTCCTATGGCTACGTGTACGTTGCGACCGTCGCCATGAGCGCGAACCCGGCTCAGCTGCTGAAGGCCATGAACGAGGCCGAGGCTTATCATGGCCCGTCCCTGATCATCGCCTACGCGCCGTGCATTAACCACGGCATCAACATGGCGCACGCTCAGATGGAAATCAAGCGCGCCGTGGCTTGCGGTTACTGGCCGCTGTACCGCTACAACCCGGAGCTTGCCGAGCAGGGCAAGAATCCGCTGATCGTGGACAGCAAGGATCCGACCGAAAACTATCAGGACTTCATCCGCGGCGAGGTTCGCTACGCCTCTCTGGCGAAGCTGTTCCCGGCCAAGGCTGAGGAAGCTTACAAGATCAACGAGGAAGACGCGAAGCGCCGCCTCGAGACCTACAAGAAGCTGGCTGCCGAGTAATTTCGG
>CAKTXH010000154.1 GCA_934630975.1 uncultured Clostridia bacterium
GTGCCGGTCTACTGCGACCTGCTCTCCCGCTTCGGCAGCGATACCATCGCCAACGTCACCGCCAGCGTCGGCATCGACGTGACCACGCCGGATTTCTGGCGCAGCGCCGTGGAGAGCGTGCTGGTGCAAGTGCGCCGCTTCGTCGAGCTGGCGAATCAGGAAGCTTAACCCTCCAAAATGCAAGACGGACGGCCGCTTGGCCGTCCGCTTTTTTTAGTCGCAATACCTCTCCCGCTTATCCTCCGAATTAAACGCCGCAAACAGGCAGCTGACCGTCACCACGAGCAGCAGCCCGGCCCAGAAAATGCCCATCCACTCGTCCTTCGTCAGCCCGAGCACCATCGGGCGATACACGCGCACGCAGGCCGCTTCGCCCAGCTGCGTTTCGCCCTCGTCGGTCTGCCAAGCCAGCGTCGCGCCGAGGAGGCGCTCTTTGATGTTCTCCTGCGGTTCGTCCGCGCGCACGTGCAGCGTCACCACGCGCGTGGCCGCTTCCTCCCCCGCCGCGTCGATATGCAGGGCAAAGACAATCGCGCCGTTCTCCTGCCGAATCTCCGGCTCGGCCAGCGTTTCTTCTTCCGCCAGCACTGGCTCAGCCGCCGCGCCGGAATCGTCGCTCTCCTCCGGCGGCAGCGCCTTGGGCGCTTCATCCTGCGTCGCTTCCTGCGGCTCGGCCTTCACCAGCGAAAGCCCTTCCGGCAGTACGCAGGAAACCTGCACATCCGCTTCGGCCAGACCGCTGTTGACCAGCACCACGCGCAGCGCCATCTCCTCGCCCGCTTTCAGGCTGTCCGCCTGCGGCAGCAGCCGCGCGCTGATCTTCGCGCCGCAGAGCTGCACGCGCGGCAGCGCGATGCGCTTGCCATCCACCCGAAGCGCGCCCGTCAGCAGGCGCATCGCGTCCTCGTCTTCATCCAGCGCGTTTTCGTTCACCGTCATCGGGAAAACCAGCGTCGTCGCGAACGGCTCGTCCCCCGCCGCGGCGGGCGCTTTCACCTCGCCGCGAATCTGCCGTTGGTTGAGCGTAAAGCCCTCCGGCAGTTCGCCCGAAAGCGTCACGTCGGCGGGCAGAATCAGTTCGACCGGGACGGTCTTTTCCGCCGTGCCCGCGTTCGCGATTTCCACCGTGTAGGTCAGCGTCTCGCCGACCGTCAGCCGACCGTTCGCCGCGCCTGTCACGCCCGCTTTGGCCGAAATATCCGCCACGCAGAGGGCAATCGGCAAACTCTGGCGGTAAAAACGAGAGCCGACGCTCATTTCCGCCGTCACCGTGCCCTGCGCGCTTTCCCCGCCGGGCATCAGCGTGAGCGTGCGCGTGAACGTCGTCACGGACGGCACAAGCGCGCCCGCAGCGTCCATTTCCGCCGCCGGGAGCGCCGCTTCCCACGTCAGCGCCTCATCCGCCTGCGCCGCCAGCCGTTCCGGCAGGTTCAGCGTCAGCGCAACGTTCGTCTCCGCCGGGCGCGGGTTTTCGGCGCGGATCGTCAGCGTCACGTCCCTGCCTGCTTCCACGCGCGCATCCGACGCGGTGACGGTCAGCGTCAAATCCTTCTCCATCGCCGCCGAACCCGCGGAAAGTCCTTCGCTCAGCCCGGTTTGAACGGCCTGCAAAAAATCGGGCAGCCCCTGCGCCGAACCGACCGTCGGCGTCAGCAGACACAGCGCGGCCAGAACCATCAAGCACCACTTTTTCACTGGGATCAACCTCCTTGCGTGGCTTACTTTGGCCAAAATGGCCGCCGTATATACCGCGCAGGAAGGGAATCTTCGCGCTTTTTGAGACGAAAAACGGACGCGCGCCGCGCGTCCGTCTGCTTTTTCGACCGAATTACTCTTCGTCGCTATTGAGCGCTTCGTCGATGGCTTCCCAAACCTCTTCGTTCTCCTCGACGACCTCTTCCTCGACGTCGAACACGTCTTCCTCGCCGTCCAGCACGATGATATCCTCTTCGCCGGCGTTCTTGGCCTGCACGATCAGCTCCATCGTATCCACGTCCACGGCGAAAATCGTCTCCGGGGAGGCGGAGTGTTCCTTGAGATAGCGCGCGACGGCGGCGGCCTGCTTGCGGTTCATCTTAAAGACGATGGCGCGATGCTCGCTCGTCGTGATTTCCATATTCATATCCTCCATGATGGGATGCACCTCTTTCTGCTTGTCGGTTATGCCGATTTATCAGGCATAGCATAACATTTTTAGCTTTCGCTGTCAAGCAGTCCGATGATCTTTGCGCCCATCTGTTCGGCCTCGCGCGCCTCGTGCGTGACCAGCAGCGTCGTTTTGCCGCAGCAGAGCCGCCTTGTCTCCCGAATCACGCGCCCTCGGGTCGCCTCGTCCAGCCCTTTAAACGGCTCGTCCAACACGATCACATCCGCGCCGCAGAGCAGCGCCCGCAGAATCGCCACGCGCCGCCGCATGCCGCCGGAAAGCTCCCGCGCGGGCTGAGTTTCGCAGTCCGTCAGCCCCATCGCGGCCATCTCCCGCAGAATCAGGGCGCGATCCAGCTTCGGCGCGGGCAGGCGGATGTTATCCACCGGGTTCATGAAATCCAACAGCCGATCCTCCTGAAAGACCGCCGCCAACCGTTTGCCCGCCATGCCGGTGATTTCGCCGCTGTCCGCCGTTTCCAGCCCCATCAGGATGCGCAGCAGCGTCGTCTTGCCCGCGCCGGAAGGGGCCATCAGCGCGGTCACGCGCCCTTCCTCCAGCTCGCAGGAGAAATTGCGCAGAACAATCTTGTCCCCGAAGGCTTTGCACAGCTTATGCATCGCAATCACAGCCGCGTCAGCCTCCTTTCCAGCGCGCCCAGCGCCGCCATAAACAGCTTTTCAAAGCCGACGCTCATCAGCACGATCACCAGCGTCCACGCGAACAGCTCCGGCGTGTCGAGGTAGACCTTCGCCTGTTGCAAGCGCTCGCCGATGGAGGGCACGGGCATGCCGATGACCTCCGCCGCCACGCCCGCCTTCCAGCACAGGCCGAGGCCGAGCGCACAGCCCGCGCGGAAATACGGCGTCACCTGCGGCAGATACACGCAGCGGATCCGCCGCAGCGCCGGGATGCGGAACACCCGCGCCATTTCCAGCAGGTTTTGATCCGTCGCGCGGATGCCGGAAAGCACGTTGGTGTACATCACCGGCAGCACCATCACCAGCGCGATAAATACGGACAGGTTGCGCGAACCGAACCAGATCAGCGCCAGAATGATGAACGACGCGACCGGGACGGTTTTCATCGCCAGCACAAGCGGCGCGAGCAGCTCCTCCACGCGCCTGAACCGCGCGGCCAGCGCCGCCAGCAGTGTGCCCAGCGCCGCCGCCAGCAGAAAACCGCCGAGGATGCGCACCATCGACCCCAGCAGCGACGACCAGAACCGCGCCGTTTGAACCAGTTCAAACAGCGTCGTGATCACGCGCAGCGGCGACACCAGCAGGATATCACTGTGAAGGGCCATGCTGCCCGCCTGCCAAACCAGCAGCCAGAACAGCACGGCCCACAGCGAAAG
>CAKTXH010000155.1 GCA_934630975.1 uncultured Clostridia bacterium
CGGCTGCGGCAAATCCGTGACCGCGCAGACGATCATGAAGCTCAACCCGATGCCCCCGGCGCGCATCGTCGAAGGCAGCATCAATCTGGCCGGGCACGACATTGTGAAGGCCAGCGAAAAGGACATGCAGAAGATTCGCGGCAAGGAAGTCGCCATGATTTTCCAGGACCCGATGACCTGCATGAACCCGACCACGCAGGTCGGCAAGCAGATTGTCGAATCCATCAAGCTGCACAGACACCTCTCCCGGCAGGAGGCGAAGGAAGAGGCGGTTAAGTGCTTAAAGCAGGTCAACATCCCCAACCCGGAAGAGCGCGCCAAGCAGTACCCGCACGAGTTTTCCGGCGGCATGCGCCAGCGCGCGATGATCGCGATGGCGCTTAGCTGCAACCCGAAGCTGCTGATTGCCGACGAGCCGACGACGGCGCTGGACGTGACGATTCAGGCACAGATCATGGATCTGCTGGTGGAGCTGAAAGACAAGATCAACACCGCCATCATCCTGATTACGCACGATCTCGGCGTGGTCGCGGGCATTGCCGACCGCGTGGCCGTCATGTACGCGGGCAAGGTCGTCGAGACCGGCACGACCGCGCAGATTTTCTACGAGCACAAGCACCCGTACACGGAGGCGCTGCTGCGCAGCCTGCCCTCCGCCGACGCGGGCAAGCGCGAGCCGCTGATGAGCATCCCGGGCACGCCGCCCGACCTGCTCTGCCCGCCGAAGGGGTGCGGCTTTGCGGCGCGCTGCCGCCACTGCATGCAGATCTGCCACGAGGAGCAGCCGCCGGAGTTTGAGCTGGGCGACGGCCACAAGGCGAGCTGCTGGCTGCTGCACCCGGATTGCCCGAGCGCGGCGGAGAGGGGGGACGAGGAATGACGGACGAAGTGCTGGTTCGCGCCGAACACATTTGCAAATATTTCAAAATCGGCGGCGGGCGCATGCTGCACGCGGTGGAGGATATCAACCTCGACATTCACCGCGGCGAAACGCTCGGCCTCGTCGGCGAAAGCGGCTGCGGCAAATCGACGCTGGGCCGCACCCTGATGGGCATTTATCAGCCGACCAAGGGCAAGCTGATTTACGGCGGCAAACCCGTCGATCTTTCCAACAAGAAAGACCGCTTCGCCTTTGCCAAAAAGGCGCAGATTGTCTTCCAAGACCCGTATGCTTCGCTTGACCCGCGCATGACCGTCGGCTCGATCATCGAAGAGGGCATGATCATTCACAACATGTACGACGCGAAGCGCCGCCAGGAGCGCGTGGCCGAGCTGCTCTCGACCGTCGGCCTGAACCGCGAGCACGCCAACCGCTTCCCGCACGAGTTTTCCGGCGGCCAGCGTCAGCGCATCGGCATCGCCCGCGCGCTGGCCATCGAGCCGGAATTCATCGTCTGCGACGAGCCGATTTCCGCGCTGGATGTGTCCATTCAGGCGCAGGTGATCAACCTGCTGCACGATTTGCAGGAGCGCATGGGGCTGACGTATCTGTTCATCGCGCACGATTTGAACATCGTCAAATACATCTCCGACCGCATCGCGGTGATGTATCTGGGCAGCGTGGTGGAGCTGGCGACCAGCGACGAGCTGTATGCGCACACGCTGCACCCGTATTCCAAGGCGCTGCTTTCTGCCGTGCCGATTCCCGACCCGAAGCTGGAAGCGCAGAAGAAGCGCCAGATCATCGAGGGCGACGTGCCCAGCCCGATCAACAAGCCGAAGGGCTGTGCGTTCTCCAGCCGCTGCCCGATGGCCTGCGACAAGTGCCGCCAGAGCGCGCCGACACTCAAGGAGGCCGCGCCGGGGCATTTCGTGGCGTGTCATCTGGTGGAAGGGTAAAAAGTCAATCGGCAATCCGCTTCTCCCGTCTTGCTTGGGAGGAGCGGATTTTTATGCCTTGGCCATGTTGACAAAGCGTTTTCACAATTTTGTCAAATCCGCCTGAAAAGAAAATCCTGCACATTCATGCAAAAAGTCAACCTGTTTGGGCGGCGAAAAGCGGATAAAACGCAAAAAATGCATAATTCGAATTTAAAAATGCGAAAAACGAGGTAAAAACGTCGAAATTGGCCTTGAAACTGCAAAGAAATGTGAAGGGAAATTGAAAAAAGGTCTTGCGTGCAGTGACAAAGCCTGCTATAATAAAAGTGGTTACACCAAAGGAAAACGTTTTTGAACGTGACAAACCGTTTGCGCTGTTTCGCGCTTTGCGTTGACAAAGCGCCGGGAATAGAAAAAATGGATGGAGGGTACACATTATGAAGAAACTGCTTTGCTTGGCGCTGGCCGCGATGCTGTGTCTGGCGCTGGCTGCCTGCGCGGTGGCCGAGGGGAACTGGAAGATCGCAATCCTGACCGGCACGACCTCTCAGGGCGAGGAAGAATTCCGCGCCGCTGAGCGCGCCCAGAAGGCCGACCCGGAGCATATCATCACCGATACTTACCCGGATAACTTCATGGCCGAATCCGAAACGACCATTTCCAAGCTCGTCGCGTTCGCGTCCGACCCGGACGTTAAGGCGATCGTCATGTGCCAGGCCGTGCCGGGCGCGAAGCCTGCGTTTGACAAGATCCGCGCGATGGGCCGCGACGACATGCTGCTGATTGCGGGCGTGCCGCAGGAAGACCCGGCCGTCATCACCGCGGCCGCCGACTTCGTGCTCTACACCGACGAACCGAAGCAGGGCGACACCATCATGGAGACCTGCGCGAAGTGGGGCATCGACGTGTTCGTCCATTACTCCTTCCCGCGCCACCTCGCGATGGAGACCATCGCCGCCCGTAAGGCGCTGCTGGAAGAAAACGCCGCGGCGCTGGGCATTGAGTATGTCGAGGCCACCGCGCCCGACCCGACCGGCGACGCGGGCGTTGCCGGTGCGCAGCAGTTCATCCTCGAGGATGTGCCGCTCAAGCTGAAGGAATACGAAGGCAAGAAGGTTGCGTTCTTCACCACCAACTGCGCGATGCAGGAGCCGCTTCAGGCCGCGATCCTCGATCAGCCGAACGCCTACTATCCGCAGCCGTGCTGCCCGAGCCCGTATCACGCGTTCCCGGCTTCCCTCGGCCTTGAAATTCAGGCCGGCGGCGACGACACCGAGGCGCTGAAGGCGATTGCCGCCGTGCTCAAGGAGCACAACGCGCTGGGCCGCTACTCCACCTGGCCGTCCCCGGTCAACATGTCCATCATCGACGTGAGCGTGGAATACGCCAAGAAGTGGATTGCCGGCGAAATCACCTCCAAGAACGACGGCGCTGCGATTGCCGCCATGTTCGAGGAGAAGGCGCCGGGCGCCGTTATCAGCAACTACACCAATGCTGACGGCCAGACCTTCGATAACTACTACACCGTCCTGCTGGGCGCTGTCGATTTCAACGACTACGCCGAGTAAACCCATCGGTTAAACAAAGGCAAAGCCGACCCGCTTCACATGCGTTGAGGCGGGTCGCTTTTGCCGTTTCAAAGGAGGAATGAAATTGGCCTCGGAATA
>CAKTXH010000156.1 GCA_934630975.1 uncultured Clostridia bacterium
GTCATGCTCTTGCAGAGCGCGTCATACAGCGCCGCATCGCCCTCAACGGATTCAATCATCCGGCTCATGCCGTCGGTGTTGCGGTTGGCAATCGTCAGAATGCCCAGGCGCTTCGTGCGGATCGTGATATCCGCATCCTCGGCCTGCTCGCCTTCGTAATAGAGCAGCACGCCGTTCTGAATTTTGAGCAGATAATCTTCCGCGTCGCTGAGCACGAGGTTGACGGTGAACACCTTATCCGCCAGCGCCTGCGCATCCAGCATGATGCCCATGTAATCCAGCATCGTCTGCACGTCCATATTCTGCGCGGTCGAACCCACGCCGAGCGCCGTGTTGGCCGGATAGAACTTCGTACCGTTTCTCAGTTCAAACGCCGCGACAAGGTATGCGTTGCGCCATGCGCCGGATTCCGCCTGATAGCCCAGCTGCTCCAGCGCATCGGCGCACAGCAGACGCGCCTTCGTATTCTCCGGGTCGGCGTAAACCAGCGTGTTGGTGATCTGCGCCACCCACTGATATTCGCCTCTGTCGTAATCCGCCTGCGCCATCTCCAGCACCTTGTCGGTATCGCCCAGATATTCCACCAGCTTCGCCGCATAGCCGCTTGGCGTCAGCTCGTCCAGATGCACCGGGTTCGCGTCGTACCAGCCCATATAGCGCTGATAAACGGCCTTGGCGTTGTGCTTGAGCGTGCCGTAATACTGGCGGGTATACCAGACCTTTTCCAACGCTTCCGGAAGCTGGATCATGTCGGCGATTTCGGCTTCCGTATAGCCCTGATTGATGTAGAGCACGGTCTGATCATGGATGAACTTATAAATCGCCGCCGTATTGGTCATGTAGGCTTCGATCACGTCATTGCCCCAGTGCGGCCAGTTGTGGGATTGGAAAACAACCTCGGCTTCGCCGCCAAACAGCGTCTGCGCCTTGGTGATGTAGCGCGCCCAGCCGTTCGCATCGCGCACCTGCGCGCCGCGCAGGGTGTAGAGGTTATGCAGCGTGCCGGTGCAGTTCTCGGCCATCCAGAGCGCCTTGTAATCCGGGAAATAGGTATTCATTTCGGCGGGGGATTCCGTATCCGGCGTGAGCTGGAACACCGCGCGCACGCCGTCGATGTTCACCTCGCCGTCTTCTTTGATTTCCAGCGTCGGGTTGATGTAGCCCACGCCGCCCTGCGCCACCGTCAGACCGATGCCGACGGAGAGGCTGCCCGTTTCACCCTTGCGCAGCGCCGAGCCGTACTGATACATCGAGCGGCGCTTCATCGCCGTGCCGACGAATACGTTCTCCTTCATCACCGCGTCCTCAAAGCCCTCCGGCACGATGATCGCCGTCTTGCCGGAGGCAATCTGCTCGGCCAGCGGCAGAGCCGGGTCGGCCGCGTCCCCGGCGGAAATCACGCCCTCGATGCCGCCGTAATGATCCACATGCGCATGGCTGATGATGATGGCGACGATATTCGCCTCGCCCATCTCGCTTTCAAACAGCTCCAGCGCGGCTTTGGCCGTGACGCTGCTGGACATGCAGTCCATGATGATCCAGCCGTGCTCGCTGCGCACGAAGGTCATGTTGGAGATGTCGTAGCCGCGCACCTGATAGATGTCGTCCGTCACCTTGAACAGGCCGTAATAGGCGTTGAGCTGGGTATTGCGCCACAGGCTCGGATTGGCCGACGCGGGCGCTTCCTGATCGCGCACAAAATCGTAGGCCTGCTGGCTGAAAATGACCGTGCCATTGTCGTCCGTGAGGACGAGACTTTCCGGCGCGGCTATCAGCCCGCGCGTGGCGAACTCCTTTTCGCGCTCATCGGCGAAATCCAGCAGCCGATAGACCTCCGCGTTGGCGCTCTGCGTGGCCTCCGTCGCCGGGTTGCCCATGATGATCGTGTTCTCCGCCAGCGCGGCAGGGATCGACGCGGCAAGCAGCAGCGCGGACAGGAAAGCCGACAGGGGTTTTTTCATGGGTGATCCTCCTTACATCTGTTTTTTCTCTTGTTTATATTGTAACAGATTCACCCATCTGTTTTGTAGCCCCTTCACCCGTCATTCGTGCAGAAAAAACGCGGTTCGTGCAAACAAGCCCGGTTTTTTTCCAAAAAGAAAAACACCCTATCGGGTGTGCCGATAGGGTGCTGGTGTTAGCCCTCAATCAGAATGGTCTTCTTCTCAGGGGCTTTCAGCGCCTCTTTCTTCGGGAATTTGATGTGGAGCACGCCGCTCTCATACGAGGCCTTGACGTCCTCCTCCTTCAAATGCTCGCCGACATAGAAGCTGCGCTGCATCACGCCCGAATAGCGCTCCTGGCGGAGCATCTTGCCTTTTTCGTTTTCCTTATCCTTCTCCAAAGATTTCTCCGCGGAGATGGTCAGATAACCGTGATTCAGCTCCAGATGGATTTCGTCCTTCTTAAAGCCCGGCAGATCAACATCCACCTCATAGCCGTCGTCCGTCTCTTTCACATCCGTCTTCATCACGTTCTGCGCGTGTTTGCCGTACAAAGCGCGATCCACGTTGCCAAAGCCGCGGAACAGGTCGAAATCATCAAAAGCGTCCATCAGGTTTTCACCGAAAACAGTAGGAAGATAAGTGCTCATCATGCAGACCTCCAATCATTAGCCTTGCACCGCTGGTAACACTGCCAGTCATGTAAGGTCGCACGTTGAACCTTTTTGCGGGTCGTGTTTTTGTCGTCCGTTCCCGAACGACGCCATTATTATAGTCCGTTTTGTGCCGCTGTCAAGAGGGCTTTTAAATATTTTTTCAGTTTTATTTTCTTTATGTTTTCGTAAATAAATAACCGGCGTTGGATGTAAAAAGCGGCCTGATGCCGCTCTCACTTCCGCCAAAGTTTGAAAAAAACTCAAGCGTCTGCATACGCGGCCGATTGGCTGCAATTTCTCCTATATCATAAAAAGGGACGCTCCTTTCGGAGCATCCCTGTGGATATGGGATAAAGATTTTACAGCTTCGGGCCAGCCTCGACCAGCTTCTTGCCAGCTTCATTGCCTTCGTACTTGGCGAAGTTCTTGATGAAGCGGGAAGCCAGATCCTGCGCCTTCTTCTCCCATTCGGTGGGATCGGCGTAGGTGTCGCGCGGGTCGAGAATCTTGGAATCGACGCCCGGCAGCTCAGTCGGCACTTCGAAGTCAAAGTGCGGGATCTTCTTGGTCGGCGCCTTGAGGATGGAGCCATCGAGAATCGCGTCGATGATGCCGCGGGTATCCTTAATGGAGATGCGCTTGCCGGTGCCGTTCCAGCCGGTGTTGACCAGATAGGCCTTCGCGCCGCTCTTTTCCATCTTCTTGACCAGTTCCTCGGCGTACTTGGTCGGATGCAGCTCCAGGAACGCCTGGCCGAAGCACGCGGAGAAGGTCGGGGTCGGCTCGGTGATGCCGCGCTCGGTGCCGGCCAGCTTGGCGGTGAAGCCGGAGAGGAAGTAATACTTGGTCTGCTCCGGGGTCAGCACGGAAAC
>CAKTXH010000157.1 GCA_934630975.1 uncultured Clostridia bacterium
GAAACCGCCCGCCGCCGGACGTTCGCCATTATCTCCCACCCGGACGCCGGCAAAACGACGCTGACCGAAAAGCTGCTGCTTTATTCGGGCGCGATTCGCACCGCCGGTTCCGTCAAAGCCCGCAAGAGCGACAAGCACGCCACCAGCGACTGGATGGATATCGAGAAACAGCGCGGCATTTCCGTGACCTCCTCGGCCATGCAGTTCGAATTCGACGGCTACCACATCAACATTCTCGACACGCCCGGTCACCAGGATTTCTCGGAGGACACCTACCGCGTCCTCGTCGCGGCGGACAGCGCCGTGATGCTCATCGACGCGGCCAAGGGCGTTGAGGCGCAGACCATCAAGCTGTTCAAGGTCTGCCGCCTGCGCAACATCCCGATTTTCACGTTCGTCAACAAGATGGACCGCGCGGGCAAAGACCCGTTCTCCCTGATGGAGGAGATGGAGCAGGTGCTCGGCATCCGCGCCTGCCCGATCAACTGGCCCATCGGCACGGACGGCGATTTCAAAGGCGTTTACCACCGCGATACGCAGATGGTGGAGCTGTACGAATCCGGCGACCACGGCAAAACGCGCGTGGAAAAGCAGGATGTGCCGCTGGACGACCCGAATCTGCCGGAGCTGCTGGGCGACCGCCTGTATAAGCGGCTGATGGACGAAATCGAGCTGCTGGATATCGCAGGCGATTCGTTCGATCTGGATCTCGTCCGCAAGGGCGAGCTGACGCCGATGTTCTTCGGCTCGGCCATCACCAACTTCGGCGTCGAGCCGTTCCTGACCCGCTTCCTCGAATATTCCACCCCGCCTGCGGCGCACGAGAGCGACATGGGCTTAGTGGAGGCCGACGACCCGGATTTCTCCGGCTTCATCTTCAAGATTCAGGCCAACATGAACCCGGCGCACCGCGACCGGCTGGCATTCATGCGCATCTGCTCGGGCGTGTTCACCAAGGGCATGACCGTCTGGCACAGCGGCACGAACAAGATGATCCAGCTCAAGCAGCCGCAGCAGTTCATGGCGGACGAGCGCGAGGCCGTTGAAAACGCCTATCCGGGCGACATCATCGGTCTGTTCGACCCCGGCATCTTCGCGTTAGGCGATTCGCTCTGCACGGGCAAGAAGCGCCGCTATCCGGGCATCCCGGTATTCGCGCCGGAATTCTTCGCCCGCGTGAGCAGCATCGACAGTCTCAAGCGCAAGCAGTTCGTCAAGGGCGTTTTGCAGCTGAGCGAGGAGGGCGCAATTCAGACCTTCAAGCGGCCGGGCATCGGCTTTGAGGAGATCATCGTCGGCGTGGTCGGCGTGCTTCAGTTTGAGGTGCTCGAGCACCGCTTGAAGACGGAATACAACGCCGAAATCCGCCGTCAGCAGCTCCCCTATCGTTTCGTGCGCTGGATCACCAAAGCGCCGAAGGCGATTGAGGATTTGAAGCTTTCCAGCACCTCCTCGCTGGCGAAGGACGCGCGCGACCGCGACGTGATTCTCTTTGAGAACGAGTGGTCGATCCGCTGGGCGCTTGAAAACAACGAAGGTCTGGAGCTGGCGGAAACCGCGTCGAGGTTGGGATAACGTCGGGGCTTTGCCCCGAACCCCAGCAGGAACCTGAGGTTCCTGCACCTCCCGGCTTCTTTATCGCTTCGCGATAAAGGATATAAAACCATTTTTCATGTGGGAAATCCAAGAACCTCAGGTTCTTGGCGGGGCTTGGGGCAGCGCCCCAACGTCTCCCCTCCCGCTTACCACCAACATATAGAAAGAAGGGCTTCCATTTGGAAATGATTCGTGAGAACATCCGCAATATCGCCATTATCGCGCACGTTGACCACGGCAAGACCACGCTCGTCAACGAAATGCTCAAGCAGGGCGGCGTTTTCCGCGAAAACCAGCAGGTTGCCGACCGCGTGATGGATAACAACGCCATCGAGAAGGAGCGCGGCATCACCATTCTGGCGAAGAATACCTCCATGTATTATAAGGACGTGAAGATCAACGTCGTCGATACCCCCGGCCACGCCGACTTCGGCGGCGAGGTTGAGCGCGTGCTCAAGATGGTGGACGGCGTGCTGCTGCTCATCGACTCGTTCGAAGGCCCGATGCCGCAGACCCGTTTCGTGCTCCAGCACGCGCTGGCGCTCGGCCTGCCGGTCATCATCGTCATCAACAAGATGGATCGCCCGGACGCGCGCTGCGAAGAAGTCTACAACGAAGCGTTCGACCTGATGATCGACCTTGGCGCGGACGAGAGCCAGCTCGATACCCCGGTCGTCTACGCCAGCGCCCGCGCGGGCACGGCGACCCTCGACCCGAATCAGCCGAGCGCGGATCTGCGCCCGCTGTTTGAGACGATCCTCCAGTACATCCCCGCGCCGAAGGGCGACCCGGACGCCCCGGCGCAGATGCTCATCTCCACCATCGACTACAACGAGTTCGTCGGCCGTATCGGCATCGGCCGCATCACCCGCGGCACGCTCAAGCTCAACAGCATGGCGACCCGCTGCAACAACCTCAACCCGGATCTCCACGAGAACTTCCGTCTGAGCAGCCTGTTCGCGTTCGAGGGTCTCAAGCGTGTGCCGGTCGAAAGCGCCAGCATGGGCGAGATCGTCGCCGTCACGGGCATCGAGGATATCATGATCGGCGACACCATTTGCGCGCCGGATACCGTCGAGCCGCTGCCCTTCGTCAAGATCACCGAGCCGACCGTCGCCATGACCTTCTCCGTCAACGACAGCCCGTTCGCCGGCCGTGAGGGCACCTACGTCACCTCCCGCCACCTGCGTGCCCGCCTGATGCGCGAGCTTCAGACCGACGTTTCCCTCCGCGTGGAGGAGACCGATTCCGCCGATTCCTTCCGCGTGAGCGGCCGCGGTGAGCTGCACCTCTCCGTGCTCATCGAAAATATGCGCCGTCAGGGCTACGAGTTCCAGGTTTCCAAGCCGGAAGTGCTGTTCCACTACGACGAGAACGGCAATAAGCTCGAGCCGATGGAGAAGATGGTCGCCGACGTGCCCAGCGAGTACGCGGGCGCTGTCATCGAGAAGATCGGCCGCCGCCGCGGCGTGATGGATAACATGACCGGCACCGACCGCGTGCGCCTTGAGTTCACCGTGCCGAGCCGCGGCCTGTTCGGCTACCGCAGCGAGTTCATGACCGATACCCGCGGCGAGGGCGTCATGAGCGCCGTGTTCGACCACTATGAGCCGTATAAGGGCGATATCCCGCATCGTAGCGTCGGCGCGCTGGTCTCCACCGAGACGGGCGACGCGGTCATGTACGGCCTGTTCTACGCGCAGGATCGCGGCACGCTGTTCTGCGGCCCGAATACCGCCGTTTATACCGGCATGATCGTCGGCCAGAACGCGCGTCAGGGCGATATCGACGTCAACGTCTGCCGCCAGAAGCACCTGACCTCCATCCGTAACGCCGCCGG
>CAKTXH010000158.1 GCA_934630975.1 uncultured Clostridia bacterium
CTCGCCAGACCCGCGTCCTCCATCGTCTTGATGATGTATTCCTGCATGCGCTCGTCGTTCTTCTTGAAGAAGCCGTGCGCCAGCAGACCCTCGCCGATGATGTTGCCGACGGTCATGCGCGGGTTCAGGCTGGAATACGGATCCTGGAAGATGAGCTGCAAGTCGCGGCGGAGCTTGCGGATCTCGTCGTATTCCAGTCGCGCGAGGTCGATGCCCTCGTCGCGCAGCGCCTCGTAGTGCGCGAATTCCGCGTCGCCCGCGTACTGCGCGCGCTGAGCGTCCAACTGACCGCGGACGTCGCCGATCTGGCGCGCAAGGTCGGCGAGCTTCTCGTCGATCTTCGCCAGCTCGGCGCGCAGCTTGGTCTCTTTATTCTTGAGGCTGCCGGTGTTCTTTCCGGCTTCTTCGGCCTTCTGGATGTCAAAGAGCACGTCGTCCAGATCGAGCTGCACCGCGTCGCGATGGTTCATTTCCTTCACGCGGGCGCTGGAAATACGGTATTCCTCCAGGAACAGCTTCTGCACCGGCTGAATATCCTTCACGCAGACAAAGCCGCCGATCAGGTTCGCCATATCCAGCAGCGCGTCGTTCTCGTCCTTGACAGCCTTATCCAGCTCGTTGTGCTTCTTGTACTTCGCCTCGCCGTCCGGCATCGCGTCGTATTCCTTCTGCACATTGTCCAGATGCTTTTTCAGCTCGTGCCACTTTTCGCGGCGCTTGTCGAGCGTTTGCAGCGTCTTTTTGACGTAAATCGGCGCGAGATCATCCAGCGTGCGGCCATAGTACATCGTCCGGCCGTCCGTCTGGCGGTAGAGCTGGAGCAGCGTGCGGCCCAGCGTGGACTTGCCGCAGCCGCTCTCGCCGACCAGACCGAAGGTCTCGCCCTCGTAGATATCCAGCGTGATGCCGTCGTTGGCCTTGACGAAAAGGCCCTTCTTTTTCAGCGGGAAGTATTGCTTGAGGTTGCTGACGCGAAGCAGCACCTTCTTCCCCTCGTTATTTGAGGTTTGCACGGCGCTCCTCCTTTCTGGGGTAGAAGCAGCGCACCTGCTGCTCCTCCGTCACGTTCACCAGCTCCGGCTCTTCCTCGAGGCAGCGCTGCTGGCAGTACTTGCAGCGGGGCGCGAATTTGCAGCCCTTCGGCAGGTTCAGCGGATGCGGCACCGAGCCGGGGATGGATTCCAGCCGCACACCGGCGGGCGTATCCAGTCTCGGGATGGAGACCATCAGGCCCTCGGTATACGGATGGGAGAATTCGCAATCGGTGAACAGCGTCTTGGCCGGGGCCATTTCAACCACCTGGCCGCAGTACATGACGGCCACGTCGTCCGCCATCTGGGCGATAACGCCGAGATCGTGCGTGATGAAGAGGATGGACGTGCCGTGCTCGCGCTTGAGGTCGTTCATCAGCTTCAAAATCTGCGCCTGAATCGTCACGTCCAGCGCCGTCGTCGGCTCGTCGGCAATCAGCAGCTTCGGCTTACAGGCCAGCGCCATTGCGATCATCACGCGCTGGCGCATGCCGCCGGAGAGCTGATGCGGGTATTGCTTGGCGACGACTTCCGGGTTCGGAATCTTCACGTCGGCCAGCATTTCGACGACCTTCTTCTTGGCCTCTTCCTTGCTCATCCCCTGATGGATGATGAACGGCTCTGAGACCTGCCGCTCGATGGTGAACACCGGGTTCAGGCTGGTCATCGGCTCCTGGAAGATGACGGAAATCGCGTTGCCGCGGATTTTCTGCATCTCGGCAAGGGACATCTTCGTCAGATCCTTGCCGTCGAACATGATGCTGCCCCCGGCGATATAGCCGTTGCCGTCCAGCAGCTGGAGCATGCTCATCGCGGAAACGCTCTTGCCCGAGCCGGATTCGCCGACCACGCCGAGCGTCTTGCCCGCTTCCACCTTATAGGATACACCGTTCACCGCCTTGACGACGCCGCGCTTGGTGGTGAAGAATGTTTTCAGATCGTGCATTTCAAGCAGTGCCATAAATTCTTCCCCTCCTTCTTATCGTTCGAGCGCCTTCGGGTCGAGCGCGTCGCGCAGACCGTCGCCGATCAGGTTGATGCAAATGGTGCAGATGCCGAAAATCGCCGCCGGGAACACCCACTGCCACCAATACTGCTGGATGACGATGGAGTTGTTCGCGCCGTTGAGCAGGTTGCCCCACGTCGGGGTCGGCAGCGGAATACCGAAGCCGAGGTAAGACAGCGTGGATTCGGTCAGCATGCAGGTTGCGAAATCCAGCGTCATGGAAACGATCAGCAGGCTGACGACGTTGGGCAGAATGTGGCGGAACACAATCGTGTGCTCACGGATGCCCATCGCCTTCGCCGCCGTGACGTATTCCATCTCGCGCTGCGCCAGAATCTGCGCGCGCACGAGGCGGCAGGTCGGCACCCAGCTCAGTACGCCGAGCACGACCATAATCAGGTACATGCGCTGTGTCGGGTCGAGCTTCGTGCCGATGACGGCGGAGAGGATCATCGCGAACGGGATGAACGGCAGGCCGCCGACGATCTCCGCGATACGCATGATGAGGATATCAATCCGGCCGCCGAAGTAACCGGCGACGCCGCCGAAGATGATGCCCAGAATCGTCGCGATGACGACGGAAATCGCGCCGACGGTCATCGTCACCTGACCGCCGTTGACGATACGGGTCAGCATGTCGCGGCCAAGGTTATCCGTGCCGAGCACGAAGCCCTTGAGGCCCCACGTGTACATCGTGCCGTCGCTGGCCAGCGCGTAGTTCTGGTAGCTGGAAACGAAGATTTTTTCGATGTTGTCCGCGCTCTGCGCCTTGGCAGGCACGTCAATCTGGCCGTATTTGTTGTTGCCCCAGGAAACCAGATCGCCGTTTTCCAGCAGCGCGGTGTAGTGATAGCGGCCGCCGTAGAGGTGAACGATCTTGGATTCAAGCGCCGGCACATTGGCCTCGCCCTTCACGGCGTTGCCCCAGACGTAGACCTCGCCGTCCTCGGTCACAGCCGCGACGGATTTGCTCGTGGAAGCGATATCCACAACGGTCTTGCCCTTCAGCCCCGCCGGAATCTTGGCGAACGGGGAAGTCTTATCCTTGTTGCCGGTGTAGGCCACCGTGCCGTCGGTCAGCAGGGCGATATACTCGTTATCCGTCAGCGCGACCTTGGCGATCTTGCCCTGATACTTGCTGCGGATCTTGATATCGGCCATGTTGCCGTTGCCCCAGAGGTAGAGGTTGCCGTCCGAGCAGACGATGGCGGAGAACTGGTTGCTCGCCTCGAGCTGAACGATGTTCCACTCGTCGCCGCCGGCCTTCATGGCCTTCTTCATCTCGTTGGAGAATTTATCCTGCTGGAGACGCGTGTTGCCCCAGACGTAGACCTCGCCGTCCGTGTCCACCGCGACGACGTGATCCGTACCGGCGGCAATCTGCACCAGATCGGCGCT
>CAKTXH010000159.1 GCA_934630975.1 uncultured Clostridia bacterium
ACGATGGGGCGTTGCCCCATACCCCACAAGGGAACTGAGTTCCCTTGACCTTCCATATTTGATTGCTTCGCAATCAAGGGGAAAAAAGAACAACCCGTTTAACGTGGCGCGAAGCGAAGAAGGGGTTTGGGGACATGTCCCCAAACAGGTCTGGGCGGTAGCCCAGCGTAACCCCATCCATCGAAAGAAACGACTTCAAGCCGCACCCATACTTTCCATACAAAAAGCATGAGGATTTCCTTCCCCATGCTTTTTCTTTATGCTATAATCATCCCATACCATTTCCGGGAGGTCCCTATGGATAAGCATCGCAGAGCGCTGGAGTTGGCCGGGCATGCAGGCTGCATCCTGCTCAAAAACGGCGCTGAAATCTTCCGCGTGCAGGAGACGATGACGCGCATCCTCTGCGCTTACGGCGTGACGGATCACAACGTCTACGTCATTTCAAACGGCATTTTCGCCACCGAGGGCGAGGGCACGGATCACGCGCTGAGCCTTGTGCGCCATGTGCCGCTGGGCGGCGTGAACCTGAGCCGCATCGACGCGGTGAACGCCATCTCCCGCGAAATCTGCGCGGGCAGATGGACGATGGAGGAAGCCGAAGCCGCGCTTGCCCGCGCCGAAACGCTCACGCCCGAAAAGCCGCTGACGCATGTTTTCGCCTGCGCGCTGGGCGCGGCGAGCTTCTGCTATCTGTTCGGCGGTTCGCTGTTGGACAGCGCCGCCGCCTTCCCCATCGGCCTGCTGCTGCAAGGCTATCTGTTTGCCGCCCAAAAGCGCCATTCCGGCTTCATGCCGTATATCTGGGGCAGTATGCTGATCACGCTGCTCAGCGGGTTTCTGGCGGCGCTTTTCCCGGCGCTCAGCGCGTCGTGGGTCGTCATCGGCGGCATTGTGCCGATGGTGCCCGGTGTGACGTTCACCACGTCCATCCGCGAGTTTTTCAACGGCGACTATCTCTCCGGTGTGATTCACTGCATCAGCGCCGCGCTGACCGCCGTGTGCATCGCGCTGGGCGTCTGCGGCGGCGCGCTGCTGCTCGGCTTCATGGGAGGGATTGCGCTGTGATCGGTCAAGTTCTCGCCGCGTTCCTCGGCGTATTCTCGTTCGCCATCCTCTTTCATGCGCCGCGCAGGAGCTATCTGGCTTGCGCCGTCTGCGGCGCGGTCGCCTGGGGCTGTTACCTGCTTGCCGCGCCGCTGGGTCTGTTTCTGGCCACGACGCTGGCCGCCATCGCGCTGACGCTGCTCTCCCGCATGCTGTCCATCGCGATGAAAATGCCCTCCACCGTGTTCATCGTCACGGGCATTTTCCCGCTCGTCCCCGGCGCGGGCATCTATCACACGGCGTATGCGCTCGTCTCCCGCAACATGGAGGCGTTCACCCTGCGCGGCATGCAGACGCTTGCCCTCGCAGGCGCGATTGCGCTGGGGATTCTGATCGGCATGGGCTTTCCCAAGCTGCTCGTCGAGCTGGGCGGGCACGCGCTCGAAAAGCTGCTGCCGTCGTCCCGGGAGGCGCGCCCATGACCACGCCGGGCGGCTCGCGCCGCACTGGCCGGAACAGGCGTTTCTGCTCTTTCGCGAAGGCGTGGATTTGAAATTCGACGGATGCGTCGATTTGAAAAAGTATCAGTTGGATTGTTGAAGGGGTAGCGTATTCTTTTCGACTTTTCTTCACAATTTGTCATTTTGCTAAAATTTTTCAATTTTTCATTGGTAACATTGACAGGATTCTCCTTTCCGTTCTCGAATATGTCGTTTTAGAATGGATTGACCACTATTTTGAAAAGGAGAATCACTTATGAAGAAAACGCTCTCGTTCCTGTTGGCTCTCGTCATGCTCACCGCGATGGTGTTCCCCGCCTTCGCCGAAACGCTGGATTACTCTGTTTTAAAGGACAATTCTCTGATTGATGTGGATATCAACAACGACGGCAATGCCTTTATCGAATCCATCATCGGCGAAACTACGTTTACGCACGAAAAATCGCTGGACGATTATCCCTCCTTCGTTTACACAGATATCATCATCGGCGATTATTATTCCTCCGATCCCGTTTCTCTGTGGCGCTTTTGGGTCAGCTATTCCGCCGAAAAGTATATGGGCATTACGTCGATTTCCTTTATTTTGGATGACACGGAATACACTTTTACGGACGTCGGCAGCAAGGATAATATGACCGATTACGGTACGAATGTCCGTGAAAATCCGCATATCAACTTTGGTTCAAACAATTATGAATTCTGGATGGCGCTTCTGGATAAAGTGCTGGCTTTCGACGAGCCGACGGATATGCTCGACGATTCTCTGACCATGATTCTGCATGGCACGACGCGTGACGAAACCATTACACTCAACGGCTCAGCCCTTCTCGATTTCTACATCATCACCGCAGTCTATTTCCAAATGCGCGATATGTCCGAATTCTTGCAATACGACGGCACACCCATGACCACTTCTCCCTATACCGCAAGCGCCTTGTAATTCGGTTCAAGCAACCATTGTCTTCTTCAATCGAAAGTCAGCGACTCAAAACGCTGGCTTTTTTTGATACCGAATTATCCTTGGGTTCGCAGTCCCTTGTCCCTATTGGTATAGACTTTTTCTCATTCATTGGAGAAACACAGCCCACCAACCTGAAAACTTTCGTGATGCCTTACACCGGCGTTCCTGCTTCGATGAGGTTTCCATATTTCTATTCCGCACATGTCTCATCAAATCGTCACTCGAATTCGGTTCGAATGGTCAATTCATTTGGAAGGTTGAAAATTTCCTTTTTCAGGAACGCCGGATAGAAATATTCATCCTTTAGCCGTTCAAATTCCAGCCATTCAAACGTATGTGTATGCCTGCCTTCCGTCCGTGTAAAGGCGTTGCCTCTTTTCAGCAGATCGGTATCTGAAATATCCATCAGGAAGTAAATGCACAGCTCATGATAACGAAGATGATCCACATCTTCGGTAAAAAATGCCTGATTCAGCCACAACGGACGCGCGATCTCCGGCGCCACGCCAAGCTCCTCCCAAACCTCCCGCACAACCGCCTGCTCGGCCGTTTCTCCCATCGTCACCCGCCCGCCGGGCAGGTAAAAGTAGGGCGACCGCTCGTCGTGCATCGCCAAAATTCTGTTTCCCGCAATGATCATCGCGCACACTCTGTAATTGAATTTATGATTTTCAACCTTGAAGGAAATATCGATGTGAATCCCTCCCTATCCCTTCCGATTTTCCTCAATCCATGCCACGGCATAATCGACAAGCTCCCGCTGCCGCATCAGCCTGACAGCCGCATTGCCGATTTGCGTCATCCCGACCGCGTGCTCTTTTTCAAAATCCGCTCCGATTTGCTCAAAATCTTCGCCATCCACAAACAGGGTTTCATAAGCCTTCCACACCCGTTTCCCGTTTTCCAAAAT
>CAKTXH010000160.1 GCA_934630975.1 uncultured Clostridia bacterium
TCCTGCCCGTCGAGGTAATACGTGCCCTCGTCCGCCGTATCCAGACAGCCGATGATGTTCATCAGCGTCGATTTGCCCGAGCCGGAAGGGCCGATGATGGAAACAAACTCGTGCGGCTTGATGTGAATATCCACGCCGTCCAGCGCGGCCAATACGGAATCGCCCATATGATATTCCTTGCGGATTCCCTTCATTCTGATCATCCGTATCCCTCCTTAGAAGCCGCCCGGGCCGCCGCCCATGCCGCCGTTGCCGCCGCGATTGCCGCTCTTGCCGCTGCTGCTGCCGCCGCCCATCGTCATCATGCCCATGCCCATCATCATGCTCGAAGACGAGCTGGAGCTGCTGCTGCCGGTGTAGAGCACAACGTCGCCCTCCGATACGCCGGAGAGGATTTCAACATAGTCGTCGTTCTGCATGCCCGTTTCCACCTGGACGAGCGTTCCGCTGACCTGCTGGCTGTCGTCGCTCACGCCTTCATAGAGCCACGCCTTCACCGCCGCAATCGCCTTGGTCAGCGCGTTGCCGCTCTCCTGCTCGGTCTGCTGCGCCGCGAAATCGCCGCGCCCGCGCCGCTGGGTCGTCTCGCCGTCGGCGGACGCATCCGCCGTATTCTCCGTTTCACTGTCCGTTCCGTCGCCCGGCATGCCGTCCGGCGGGGTCATGTTTGCAAAGTCCGTACCGCCAGGCATGGTCATGCCGCCAAAGTCCGGCATGACCGCCGTCTGCCCGTCTGCGCTTTCCACCATCAGATATGTGTCGTTGCCGATGGTCATCAGCGCCTCGACCGGCACATACAGCGTGTCATCCGCCGAGGCAACCGTGATTTCGCCCGTCGCGTTCATGCCGGAGCGAACGCCGCTGCCCGCCGCGTCAAACGTCAGTTCCACGTCGTAGGTCGTCACGCCGCCGGAGTTGCTGCCGACCGGGGCGATTTTGTAAACCTCGCCGTCCATCTCCGCGTCGGAAAGCGCATCGACCGTGATCTTGACCTTCTGGCCGACGGCGACTTCCACCACGTCCAGCTCATCCACGGCGATGGTCAAATTCATGTCCTCGCCCTCGAGAATGGAGCACATCAGCGCCCCGCTGGTGATTTCATCGCCTTCGTTCACATCCAGCGTGGCAATCGTGCCGTCGCACGGCGCGACGACGATCAGGTTTTCGCGCTGTTCCTTCGCCTCTTCCAGCGACTTGCTGGCCGCCTCGCGCTGCAAGCGCAGGTTTTCCAGCTTGAGCGTAATCGGCGAATCCGTGAGCTTGAAGAGCGTATCGCCGCGCTTGACGGTCTTGCCCACCTCGGTGCGCACACTTTCAATCGTGCCGCCATAGGAGGAAACGGCCATCGGCTTGTTGACTTCCAGCGTGCCCTCGCCGAGCGTCACGCCGTCCGCCGTCGCAACGGTGACGGTTTCGCCCATCGGCAGGCTGTCGTCCTGAATGGTGAGGGTCAGGGACGTACCCTGCCGCGTCAAATCGACAACGGTGCCTTCGGCTGTGAAATCTTCGCCGGTGACCGTCAGCTTATCGTTGAGCGCCACGCCCGCGGAGGCGTCCACGTCGCTCAGTTCAACTTTCATGCGCCCGTCCGTTGAGATAATCGCCAGCGCGCCCTCGCGGCGGAACACCGCCAGCGCGTCGTCGCCCACGCCCGCGTAAATCGCCATCACGCGGCCCGCCGCCGGGGCTTCCACCGCCGTAACCTTCGAGCCTGTGCTCGTATCCAGAATGGTATCGTCCAGTTCCCACAGGTCAAATTCCAGATCGGTGATTTCGTCGTCCAGATCGGCGTTGGTCAGCACGGCCAGAATGTCGCCCGCCTTCACCTCGTCGCCGACGCTCACGCGCAGGTCGGTCAGCGTGCCGTTTGCGCCCGCCAGCACGTTGGTCTGGTTGCGCGCGGAGGTCGTGCCCGTGCCGTAAACGGTTTCCTCCATCGCGCCGCGGGTCACAACCGCGCGGGAATAGCTTTCGCTCTCATTGCTTTCCGCCTGCTTCTGAATATAGGCTTTCAGGCCGAACAGCCCCGCGCCGGCAAGAATCGCCAGCACGACAAGCGTTTTCACCGTCTTGCGGATGGCTCTGCCCACCTTGCCGCGCTTTTTCTTCTTCGGCCGCCGCGCGGGCTGCGTTACGTTCTGTTCAGGTTCATGCGTGTCCTTCTCGCTCATGAAATCCATCCTCCCGATTCGTAATGATTGACTACATCGGCTATTGTAATGGGATTTCGTGGCAAAATTGTGAACCTGATGAATCGTTCCGGCAAATTTTTACGCAACAAAAAGAGGCGCTTCCCTCCATATTCAGAGAGAAACGCCCCTGTTTTTCACTTGTTCGGCGCGTCAGCCTTCCGCCGTCTCCAGCGACACATCCTTGAGCACAAAGCCCAGCGCGTCGCAGGAAACCAGATCGTAGCGCACCCCACGGTAGTTTCCGCTGAAGCCGCGCTGCACGCTCTGCCCATGCAGATGGCCGTAAACGCAGCGCTTTACGCCGTAATCGCTCAGCAGCCGCGTGAATTCCGTCCCCTGGCGCAGCGTCTCCGGCAGCAGTGGCGGGTAATGCATCATGGCGAAAATCGGCCGTCCGTCCGCGATGCGCGCCGCGTCCTTGAGCGACATTTCCAGCCGCATGACTTCGCGGCGGTAGAGCTTTTCATCCTGCGCGGTCGCGTTCTGCCCCAGCGGAATCGTCCATCCCCGTGTGCCGCAAAACACGCACGCCCCCGCGTCAAACGCATCGTTCTGCATGGCATGCATGTTTTTCGGCAGGCAGGCGCGAAGCTGGCTGAGCGAAGACCACCAGAAATCGTGGTTGCCGCGCAGCAGCAGAATCGTGCCCGGCAGTTTGGCAATTTCGCGCAGATCGTTCAGCGCGTCGCCCAGCTGCATCGCCCAGGAGATATCCCCCGGAATCAGCACGATATCCTCCGGCTTCACGCGGCTTTGCCAATCCGCGCAGATTCGTTCAAAATGGTGCTCCCAATGCGGGCCGAAAACGTCCATCGGCTTTTTGTCGCCGCCCGGCAGATGCAAATCGCCGATTGCAAAAATGCTCACCGTTCACCTCTTGTATCCGAGCTTAGGAATCCTCTTCTTCGTCCTCGTCGTCTTCGGCTTCCTTGCTCTTTTCCTCTTCCAGCGAAATCTGCTCGCCGATTTCCTCCGGCATATCGTCCGGCAGGCCGTCCAGCTCGATTTCCTCCATTTCGGAAACGTCCTCCATGCCGAGGCTCACCTCGGTCGGCTCCGCGTCCTCCATCTCGTCGTCGCGGCGGCCGCCCCGCTGCTGGGTCATCTCTTTATAGCACGCATAGCAGACGTCCTTGCCCGGCATCACCGGGTTTTCGTTGCAGATCGAGCAAAGCTCAAAGGGATCGTCGTGCGATTCGCCCTTCATTTC
>CAKTXH010000161.1 GCA_934630975.1 uncultured Clostridia bacterium
AACGCCGCGCAGACGAAAATCTCCCAGTTCTCCGACAAGATTCTGGAGGACGTCAAGACCAAGGACACCGGCGCGATTTCCGACATGCTGACCCAGCTTGTCGCCGAGCTGAAGGGCTTTGATGTGGACGAGGGCAAGAAGGGCGGCCTGTTCGGGCTGTTCAAAAAAGCCGGAAGCAACATCGCCCAGCTTCGCGCGAAGTACGACAAGGTGGAAGAAAACGTCGCGCAGATCATCACCACCTTGCAGGGGCACCAGAAGCAGCTGATTTCCGACTGCAAGATGCTCGACGAGCTGTATGCGCAGAACGAGCAGTATTATCACGAGCTGACGCTGTACATCATCGCGGGCGAGCTGAAGCTCAAGAAGCTGCGCGAGGAGGAGCTGCCGCCGCTGCTGGCGAAGGCCCAGCAGACCGCCGACCCGGCGGACGCGCAGGTCGCCAACGATTTCAGCCAGCTCATCGAGCGGTTTGAAAAGCGCATCCACGACCTCAAACTGACGCGCATGGTTTCCGTGCAGATGGGCCCGCAGATCCGCCTGATGCAGAACAACGACAACGTGCTCGCCGAGCGCATCCAGTCCACCATCGCCAACACGATTCCGCTCTGGAAGAGCCAGATGGTCATCGCAATGGGCATGCAGCACGCCGAAAGCGCGCTCAACGCGCAGAAGGCCGTCACCGATATGACCAACGAGCTGCTGCGTTCCAACGCCGAGCGTCTCAAGGTCGGCACCATCGAAACGGCGAAGGAAGCCGAGCGCGGCGTGGTCGATATCGAAACCATTCGCACCGCGAACACCGCGCTCATCGACACCCTGAACGAGGTGCAGAAGATCCAGCGCGAAGGCGCCCAGAAGCGCGCCGCCGCCGCCATCGAACTGGGCCGCCTCGAGAAGGAACTGCGCGATAAGGTGCTGGAAATCAATCATTAAAAGGAAAACGTTGGGGCTCTGCCCCAAAACCCGCAAGGGAACTGAGTTCCCTTGACTTTCCACTAAAGCCCATCATTTCCGATGGGCTTTACTTGTCGCATTACGCGTCAACCCCAGCCCCGGGTCCAGGGTCGCAACCCTGGTCGTTTCAGAAGGGGTTATGGGGTTCCTAGGGGATTTAAGGGGGAGAGGTCGAAATCTCCCCCTAATCCCCTAGGCCCAGCGGAGCGCGTTCCCCGAAAAGCAACATAACAGAAAAATCTGTCCTAAGCTGAAAGGAATCTTCCTCCATGAGAACCAGCTCCAAACGCTATTTCCCCGTCAAACCCGCCCGCAGCTATCAGGAACAGCTCTCCCGCCTGACCGAAACCCACGGCCTGACCATCGACGACGAAGCGCGGGCGCGCTATATCCTCTCCACCGTCAACTATTACCGCCTGACGACCTACGGCAAACACCTCCGCCGCGCGGATGACCCCGAAAAGTTTCTGCCTGGCGTGTCGCTGGAAACGCTGTATAACCTGTACCAGTTCGATATGAACCTGCGCCACCTGCTGCTCCCGGCGCTGGAATTTTTCGAAGTACAGCTCCGCGCCAAAATCGCTTATCAACTGGCCATCACCTACGGTTCGCTGGGCTACATGGATGCGGAAAACTTCCGCTCCGAAACGCTGCCCAACGGCTCTTCCGTCCACAAAAACCTGATCGGCAAATTCAAAAACGAGGTCAAGCGGCAGGGCGCGCTCCCGTTCGTGCGCCACCACAAAATCAAATACGGCGGTCAATTTCCAATCTGGGCGGCCGTCGAGCTGTTTACCTTCGGCATGCTCGGCTCACTGTTTGACATCATGAAGGAAAGCGATCAGCGCGCCGTCAGCCGGGAATACGGGCTCTCGCCGGAAGCGCTCTCCCGCCTGATTGCCGCGGCGGTAGATGTACGCAACATCTGCGCGCATTACAACCGGCTCTATAACCAGACGCTCGAAGCGCAGCCGCTTCTGCCGAACCGCTTGAACCTGTATGAAAGCGATCGGCTTTTTCCGCTTCTGCTCGTGCTGGCGCATGTGCTGGGGCGCGAACGCGTATTTACGCGGCTGGTTACGGGGCTTTCGCTGCTGGAAGAAGATTACCCCGAGGCGGATTTATCGCTCTGCGGTTTTCCCGAAGACTGGCGCGCGGTTCTGGAAGCAGAGGCCGCGCAGGCCTGATGCGGCGCAAGCCCCTTTTACTTTCCGACGCAGAACTTGGCAAACACCTCGTCGATGACCTTTTCGCTCATCGTCTCGCCGGTGATTTCGCCCAGCGCATCCAGCGCCGCGGAGAGATCGACCGCCGCAACGTCCAGCGGCATGCCGTCCGAAAGAGCGGTCACCGCGTCGGAGAGCGCCGCGCAGGCGCGCCTGGCGGCCTCCACATGACGCGCCTGAGAAAGCGCCGAGGATTCCGCGCCATCCGCCGGAACAAACGCCGTCAGCGCGGCCTTGAGCGCCTCCATGCCCTCGCCGCGCGTCGCGCAGACCGACACCGTCGGCACATCGCCGAAGGCCGCGCGCACTTTCTCCGCCGTCAGCACGGGCGCAAGGTCGCCCTTGCTGAGCACAATCAACTGCGGCGCAAGGCCGAAGAGCGCCTCTTGATCCTCCTCGGTCAGCGGGCTTGCACTGTCCAGCACCAGCGCCCGCACGTCCGCTTCCGCCAGCGCTTTTTTGGCGCGCTCCACGCCGATGCGCTCCACCGCGTCGCCCGTCTCGCGCAGACCCGCCGTATCCGTCAGCAAAATGCGCACGCCGCCGATCTGCATCGCCTCGGTCAGCGTATCCCGCGTCGTGCCGGGAATATCCGTCACAATCGCGCGTTCGCCGCCCAAAAGGGCGTTGAGCAGGCTACTCTTGCCCGCGTTCGGCCTGCCGCAGAGCACCACGCGCAGGCCCTCGTCCTCGATGCGGCCCGCCCGCGCGTCGCAGGCGGCCTCCAGCTTCGCCGCAATCGCCTTGCAGGCGGCCGTTACCTCCAGCGCGGTCTGCGTCTCTTCCACCTCGTCCGGGAAGTCGATCGCCGCGGCCATCGTCGCCAGCAGGGAGGTGATCTCCTCCCGCGCCGTCCGCACAAACGCGGAAACGCCGCCCTCCATCTGCCGCACGGCGCTTCGCATGGCGCGCTCGCTCCCCGCGCGGATCATCCGCATCACGCCCTCGGCCTGCGCCAGATCAATGCGCCCGTTCATGAACGCCCGATAGGTGAATTCGCCCGGCTCGGCCATCCGCGCGCCCGCCGCCATCAGCAGCATCAGGATTTTGCGGACGAGCGCCTGCGAGCCGTGGCAGTGGATCTCCGCGACGTCCTCCCGCGTGTAGCTGTGCGGCGCGCG
>CAKTXH010000162.1 GCA_934630975.1 uncultured Clostridia bacterium
GGCTGGCTGCCGGGCGGCACCTACGCGCTGTTCAGCGACGACGTGGACGTCATCCTGACCGCTACCCGCGCGGGTCTTTCCAACGACAGCGAAGATCCGACCACTTGGAACGGCGAGGCCAACAAGACCCTCAAGAACGGCCCGCAGGTCACCTTCTACCGCTCCCTGATCTATGCCACGCCTTCCGCTTACGGCAAGGAGCTGGCCGCCAAGGTCAACGCGGGCGAAGCGCTCACTTGGGATGACCTTTCCAAGGCCAACTGGGCTGTGCTGAAGAATTCCTCTTCCGCCGGCTACATCTACCCGACCCTCTGGCTGCAGGATCACTACGGCAAGAAGATCACCGATCTGCCGAACGTCATCACGCTGGCCGGCTATGGCGACGCGTTCGCTCAGGCTGCCGCCGAGGCGGTTGACATCGTCGTCTGCTACGCCGACGGCCGCAACGACTACGAGGCCGCTTGGGTTCTGCCCACCGGCGAGACCGACGAGACCGGCAAGGCCGGCATGGGCCGCACCGATTCCATCTGGAATGAGCTGAACGTCATCGGCGTCACCCCGGGCATCTACAACGACACCGTTTCCATCACCAAGGCGAACGAAGACGTTTACAACCCGGAGTTCATCGCCGCGATGCAGCAGGCGCTGATCAACGTCATCAACACGCCGGAAGGCCAGGAGATTTTCAGCGTGTACAGCCACACCGGCTATGCCGTTGCGACCGACGCTGATTACGACGGCGCGCGCGCCGCGCTCAAGGTTGCGCAGTAATTTCCGCACCCACAACGGGCGGCTTCCCTGTGGAAGCCGCCTTTTTCTAAGTAAAAAGAAGGAAGTGTTCCCCTTTTGATCGAGTTCAAGCATGTTTCCAAAACATACCCCAACGGCGTCAAGGGTCTGAAAGATGTCAACCTCAAGTTTGAGCAGGGCGAGTTCGTCGCCATCATCGGCCTCTCCGGCGCGGGCAAATCCACGCTGATCCGCACCATCAACCGCATGATCGACATCACCGAAGGCGAACTGACCGTGGACGGCACGGACGTTTCCAAACTCTCCGGCAAAGCGCTGCGCAAGTTCCGCCGCAAGATCGGCATGATCTTCCAATCCTTCAACCTCGTCACCCGCGCGACGGCGCTCAAGAACGTTCTGACCTCTATGGTGCCGGATATGGGCTTCTTCCGCGTGCTCTTCGGTCTGTTCACCAAAGAGCAGAAGCTCGCCGCCCTCGCCGCGCTGGATAAGGTCGGTATTCTGGATAAGGCTTACATCCGCTGCGACCAGCTTTCCGGCGGCCAGCAGCAGCGCGTCGCGCTCGCCCGCACGCTCAACCAGAACCCCTCCATCATCCTCGCCGACGAGCCGGTCGCCGCGCTCGACCCGGTGACCGCCCATCAGGTCATGGCGGATTTCAAGCGCATCAACGAGGAGATGAACATCACCATCCTCATCAACATTCACCACGTCGATCTGGCGCTCGGCTACGCGCAGCGCGTGGTCGGCATCCGCGCGGGCGAAATCGTCTACGACGGCCCGGCCAGCGAGGTCACGCAGGAGATTCTGGACAGCATTTACAACGGCTCCGCCGTGCCGCAGGCCGGCGGCAACTAAGGAGGGCGCGCCATGAAGAAAACCGCTGCGCCCGGTGTCAAAACGCCGCTGTTCGACCGCATCTTCAAGCCCGAGCTCATCACGCTTGAAAACGGCCACACCGTCTCCCGCCCGCGCTCCCGCACGCCGCTGATCGCGCTGCTGGTGTTCGCCGCGCTGGCGATCTCCGTCCATGTCACGGGCTTCAACCTCGCGCTGATTGCCAAGCGCGCCAACCAGCTCACAAAAATCCTCTCGCAGATTTTCCAGCCGGATCCGTCCTTCTTCTCCAAGGTCATCACCCCGCTGCTGGATACCATCAAAATGAGCGTCATGGGCAGCGTCATCGGCTGCCTGCTGGCTCTGCCCTACGCGGTCGCGGCCTCCGCGAACATCAACCGCAACAAGGTCTCCCTGTCCATCCTGCGCTTCATTCTGAACATCGTGCGCACCCTGCCGACGCTGGTGATCGCGAGCATCTGCGCGCTGGTGTTCGGCCTGGGCACGTTCGCGGGCACGGTCGCCATCGTCATCTTCACTTTCGGCGTGGTGACCAAGATGCTCTACGAATCCATCGAAACCATCAACATGGGGCCGTTCGAGGCGCTGGAATCCGCCGGCGCAGACAAGTTCCGCGCGTTTTGGAGCGCCGTGTTCCCGCAGGTTCTGCCGACGTATCTCTCCCACTGCCTGTACAGCTTTGAGATGAACGTGCGCGCCGCCTCCATCCTCGGCTACGTCGGCGCGGGCGGTCTCGGCATCCTGATTGACGAGCGCATCGGCTGGCGCGATTACAACGGTCTGGGCACGGTGCTGCTGACGCTGTTCGTCGCCGTGCTCATCATTGAAAACCTGAGCCAGTTCCTGCGCAGCAAGCTCAGCTAAGGGAGGGGATATCATGCAATATTCAAACAACATTCTTGAAAAGTACGAATCCCGCCCGCGCAAATGGTGGCTTTACACGCTGATTGTGTTCATCATGGCGCTGCTGCTGAGCTGGTCGGCCTCCAGCGTGACCTTCAAGGGCTTCGCGGCCAAGGGCACGGAGGTCGCCAAGGGCATTTTCTGGGGTCTGGTCAAGCCGGATATGAACCTGCTGTTCTCCACCTCGACCGACGGCGTGCCGTATCTGCTGATGGAAACGGTCTGCATCGCCATCCTCGGCACAGTGGTCGGCGGTATTCTGGCCCTGCCCATCAGCTTTCTGGCCAGCCCGAAGATCATGCCCAAGCCCGTCGCGTTCGTGTTCAACGCGCTGATTCTGCTCATCCGTACCCTGCCTTCCATCGTCTGGGCGCTGATCTGGATTCGCGTGACCGGCCCGGGCGCGTTCTGCGGCGTGATTACGCAGAGCATCTGTTCCATCGGCATGATTTCCAAGATGTATATCACCGCCATCGCCGATCTGGATACGAGCATCCTCGAATCGCTGGACGCAGCGGGCTGCACCGCCTTCCAGAAGATTCGCTACGGCATCATCCCCCAGCTCACGCCGAATATCATCTCCACCGTGATCTATCGCTTTGATATCAACAT
>CAKTXH010000163.1 GCA_934630975.1 uncultured Clostridia bacterium
AGCGGCAAGCGCCCGCTGGCGATTTCGCTGGATAACTACTATAAGAACCGCGAGGATATCCCCCTCGGCGCGGACGGTAAGCCCGACCTCGAGTGTTTGGAATCCATCGACGTGCCGCTGTTCAACGATCAGCTCGTCGAGCTGCTGGCCGGGCGCGAGGTCGAGTTGCCGCTCTATTCCTTCAAGACGAAGAGCCGGCTCGAGCAGGGCGTGCGGCTCAAGGTGGACGAAGATCAGGTGCTCGTCGTCGAGGGCATCCACGGGCTGAACGACGCGCTCAGCGAGGAGATCCCCAGTGAGCTGAAATACCGCGTCTACGTCAGCGCGCTGACCCAGCTCAACCTCGACGGCCACAACCGCATCCGCACGACGGACGTGCGCCTGCTGCGGCGCATGGTGCGCGACGCGCGAACCCGCCACACCGACGTGACCGCGACGATGGCCATGTGGGACAGCGTGCGCGCGGGGGAGGAAAAATACATCTTCCCCTATCAGGAAAAGGCGGATGTGATGTTCAACTCGTCGCTGCTGTATGAAATCGCGGCGCTGAAAAAATACGCCTATCCGATGCTCAAATCCATCCCGAAGGATAGCCCGTATTACACGCGCTCGCGGCGGTTGGTCAAATTCCTTCATTATTTCAAGGATTGCGGCGAGGAGAGCGAAATCCCGCCGACCTCCATCCTGCGTGAATTTATCGGCGGATGCACGTTTTACGATGAATAACGCCGCCCTGCCTTGCTCACAATAGCGGCAAGGAGGCGAATCAAGTGAAAAAATGGTTTTTGACGCTGATGTGCATGGCCGCCGTCAGCGTGATGATGGTCGGCTGCTCCGCCAATACGATGAGCGCAGCCCCGACCGCGTCCCCCATGACGACGACGACCGCGCCGACGAATTCCCCGATGGTTACGGCGGAAGCGACCACCGAACCCTCGCCCGCCGCGACGATGGAGGCGATGACGCCCGCGCAGGCCGGTCAACTGGCCGAAAAGATTGCGCAGGCCGTGCAGCAGATTAGCGAGATCGACGAGGCGCAGGTCGTGGTCAACAACGGCCGCGCGCTGGTCGCCGTCAGGTTTGACGCGCAGTACAGCGCCGGGCTGGACGACCGCATGAAGCAGCAGATCACCGAGACCGTGCAGAAGGTGGACGACGACCTCAAGGATGTGGAAATCACCGATGACGACACGCTCTACGGCCAGATCAAGGGCCTTGGCGAACGCGTCGCCAACGTGACCGGCCTTGACGAGCTGGCGGACGATTTCGGCGACCTCTGGGATCGCATTGTCGGCCGGTAAAGCGGGCGCTCGGCGGGGCGATGCCGCCGGAAGGAGAATCCCTGAAAAAGCAAAGCGGAGGCAAAGAACCTCCGCTTTTGGCGTGAACGACTGGACAAATATCGGTGCAAACGAAACAATGAAATCAAAACGAAAGCAGAGAAGGAGTTTGCCATGATCATCCGCGAATACACAACCCCGGATATGAACGAAATCATGAACCTGTACGCTTCGGTCGGCTGGACGAACTACACCGATCACCCGGATATGCTCCGCGCGGCCTACGCTCATTCGCTGTGCACTTTGGCGGCGTATGAGGATGAACGGCTGGTCGGCGCGGTTCGGGCGGTTGGCGACGGCGCGTCCATCGTGTTCATTCAGGATATCCTCGTGCTGCCGGACTATCAGCGGCGCGGCGTGGGGACGGCGCTTCTGCGCGCCATGATGGAGCGCTATTCGGCGGTTTATCAAATGGAACTGCTCACCGACGATACGGAAAAGACGACTGCGTTTTATGAATCGCTGGGTTTTGTACGCGTGGAAAAATGGGGATGCTGTGCGTTCGTCCGCGGATGACGAGCGGGAAATGGACGATATGAAAAATCCGAACCCTTCCAATTGCATGGAAGCCGGGTTCGGATTTTTTGCGTCCTTATGCGATTTGGCGCTGCGCTTTCCGCTCCCGCCGCGTCCAGATGAAACACGGCGACCAGAAGCAGGTCGCCGACGATGTTGACCACGCAGGCGACGAGCACGAAGAGCAGCGGGGACTGGCTGTCGCCCAGCCCTCTGAAAATGGCGGAGAGCAGGTTATAGGCCACGATGAAGAAAATGCCGCCGCCGCAGATTCGAACATAGCGCACCGTGAGATCGAGCGCTTCCGCCGGGGCCTGCATCAGCGCGGAAATCGGCCGGGCGAAGAAGAACAGCAGCACGAACATGCCCGCGGAGAGGAGCGCGAACACGACCGCCGCGCCGCCGAGCCCCGCCGTCGAGCCGAACCGCCCGACGACCAGCAGGTCAACCGCGCCGTAGGCCGCCTGCAAAATCAGCGAGCCGAGAATCGGGAGCATGAACAGGGCGAGCTTTTTTAAAATGCTGCCCTGCGTGAAATCGGTTTTATCTGCGTTCAAGGATGATTCTCCTTTCGGCCATGATGGCGTAGAGCTTTTCAATCGTGCAGATGGCGCAGGCCGCGTCCTCGTCGGGCACGTCGGCCAGCAGCGGCGTGAGCTGTGCGAAGAAGCGGTCATTGTAGGTTTGGGAGAGCGCGCGGCCCTTCTCCGTGATGGAAAGATAGGTCACGCGGCCATCCGCGTCGGAGGCGGTTTTTTGCAGATAACCGCCGTCCACCATCTCTTTGACCGTGCGGGTCACGCCGGGGCGCGGGATGTTCAGCGCGTCGCTGATATCCGATACCTTGACGCGAACGCCCTGACGACCCAGCCGCTCGATCACATCCAGATATTGAATGTAGGAGGGCGAAACGCCTTCCGGCAGGGCCGGGAGCAGTTCGCGGATGCGCTTGGCCTGATAGCAGGCGTCCAGCAGCGCTTTGACGTTTTCGGTTTTCATATCGTGCCTCCTCAAATGATTGCTCTTGATAATTAACGAAGATAATTATATGCGGAAATTGGAAATTGTCAAGCGCTTTACATAAAAAAACCGAACCTCTTTCTAACTGAGAGGTTCGGACGCTTGGGTTGTGGTGCGGATAGCGGGGGTCGAACCCGCACGCCGTGAGGCAGGGGATTTTAAGTCCCCGGTGTCTGCCATTCCACCATATCCGC
>CAKTXH010000164.1 GCA_934630975.1 uncultured Clostridia bacterium
GACTCCCGAAAAGGCTGCCTTCGTGTCCAGCTTTGCCGATTGTGATGAATTATTTGTGATTAATCAGCGGTTCCTTAAGTGAAAAGAAGAGCGGCTTCCCTTTCGGAAAGCCGCCCTGTTTGGCGATGGTTTACTTGGCGATGTACGCCGCGGCGTTCTGCGCAGCGATACGGCCAAAGACCACGATATCGGCCACAGCGTTGCCGCCCAGGCGGTTCGCGCCGTGCACGCCGCCGGTGACTTCGCCCGCCGCGTACAGCCCCGGAATGGCCTCGCCGGCCTCGGTGAGCACTTCGGCGTTGGTGTTGATCTTCACGCCGCCCATCGTGTGATGGATGCCCGGGGAAACCTTGATGGCGTAGTACGGCGCGGTGTCCAGCGCAGCGGCGAAGGACAGGCGGCCGAACTCGTCGTCCTTCTGATCGGCGACGGCCTTGTTCCAGGCTTCCATCGTCGCGGCGAAGGTCGCCGGATCGACGCCCAGCTTCTCGGCCAGCTCCTCATAGGTGTCGGCCTGCACGGCGTAGCCCTTGGTGAAGTAGCCGTTGTAGGTGGAGGAAGCGTCCATCATCTTCTGGTCGAGGATGGTGTAGGCGTAGCCGCCCTCCTGAGCCAGCTCAGCCGCGGAGACGTTGTCGCGGGTCTCCAGCTCGTTGACGAAGCGCTTGCCTTCCTGATTGACCAGGATCGCGCCGTCGCCGCGGATGCCCTCGGTGATCAGCGCCGTGGTGGTCTCGGTGTAAACGGACGGGTGAATCTGAATCTGCTCCATATCCACGGTCGCCGCGCCGACGGCCACGGCCATGTCGATGCCGTCGCCGGTGATGGTGGAGGCGTTGGTGGTCACAAAGCCCGCGAGTTCCGGCTTGAGCGCGGCCACGCGGTCGAGGTCAGCGCCGAAGCCGCCGCTGGCCAGAATGACGGCCTTCGCGCGGATGGTGTATTCGCCGTTCTCGTTCTTGACCTTCACGCCGACGGCCTTGCCGTCTTCCATGACGATCTCGGTGGCGGCGGTGTTGGCGCGCAGGTCGATCTTATCCTCGGCCTCCACGTCGGCGGTCAGCACCTTGACGAGGTACGCGCCGACCGGGGTGGTCTTGCCGTCCTCGGTGGTGGCGCGATGGATGCGCTTGACGCTCGCGCCGCCGAAAGAGCCAACGTTGGTCAGATGCGCGTTCTTAGTGGCCAGCCAGTCGATGGCCTCGGCGGAGTTGCCCGTCAGGGTCATGACCAGATCGAAGTCGTTGAGGCCCTTGCCGCCGATGATGGTATCGAGGGCAAACAGCTCGACGGAGTCAAAGTAGCCTTCCGGGTTGGCCTTGTAGGCTTCGAACTGCTCTTTGACCAGCGCGGTCAGGTTGCTGACCTTGTCGCCGTCGGCGTACTTCTCTTCGGCGGTCGCGATGGCCTTTTCCACGGCCGTCGTGGTCGCGTCAGACCATTCGTTCTCGTCCTGATAGACGGTCTTCGCGGCGTTCATGCCGCCGGTCGCGCGGCTGGTATTGCCGCCGGTGGAGCCGCCCTTTTCCACGATGATGACGCTGTTCACACCGGAATCAACGGCCTGAAGCGCCGCGGTCATGCCCGCGCCGCCCGCGCCGACGATCACCACGTCGCACTCGGTATCGGCCACGGTGGTGTCCTCAGCCTCGATGAGGTCGGCCGCCGCCATCGCCTTCTTGGCCGCGTCCTTGACGGCGTTGCTCGTCACGGTCGCGCCGGAGATGCTGTCAAAATCCACGCCCTGCGCGGCGACGATCGCATCGGCGAAGGTGCCGTCGGCGCACGGCTCATAGCCAATGCCCTTGGTTTCGCTCTCACCGGCGACCTCGGCCGCGGTGATCTTGCCGTCTTCCACGGTCAGGGTGACGGAAACCTCGCCGATGCCCTGCGCCGTGCCGGTGTACGTCTCAGCCGAAGCGGCGGCAATCGCGCCGGTCGCCATCAGCATGGACAGAAGAATGGATGCAAATTTCTTCATGAAGTAGAACCCCCTTCTTTGATTTGCACAGGCATTGTAACACTGGAAATCGTTTTTGTCAATTCGTTCACGAGCATTTCGGCTTTTCGGAGAAAGTTTCGGTCTGTTTTCGGAGATTACGCGCGGAAAATCGGCAGAAAATGCATTTTTCCCCAAAATAACGAAAAAAGCGGGACGCTGCCAACGCCCCGCCATAACCGAAGATTGTCAAATATTTCGTTTTCTATGCGCGACGCTGATGGCCGCTATATGGGATTGGTATTACTTTTTCTTCTTTACGCCCACCGTGTCGCGCTGCTTCTGCGGCTCGGTGCTGCCGGAGATGGCTTCGTCCGCAACGACGACGACGGGCTGCTCGTTATCTACGATCTGGATGAACGTCTTGCCGACCTTCATGGGCAGTTCCTCGCCGTTTTCATCGAAGAAGACCATGCGGTTGTTCAGGTTCTTGGTCTCGCTGCAATCGCGAGCCCAGCTTCCGCGAATGTATTTGCCGTTCTGGAAGATTTCGGCCACGCCCTGACCGTTCAGCCGGATGACCGGGCGGGACGGGTTGCCGCTCGCCCACGAGATATCCGTGCGAAGGACGATCACGTTTGCGTAAGCGCAGGTTTCGCCCGTATTGCCGTCCGTATAGGCAAAGCCGTTGCGGTAGCGCTCGAACAGCCCGGTGGCGGGGTTGTACTGGTAGGCGGTCATATACGCGTCGGTCGTCGTCTTGTAATTGATGACGACGCCGTTCACGTCCTCGCCGCGCTCAAGCCCGGTTTCGGTGAACGTGAAGGGATGCGGCGCGGGCGTTTCGGTATACTCCGCGAGAACGGCGTTCAAATTCAGCCGGACGTTGTGCGGGCCGACGTGGCCGCCGTCGCTGGAACGCGGAAACCAGTTGTTGTTTTTGCTGATGCCGTTCAGATACGGGTATTTCAGCTTCTTCACGCTGCTGTTGGCCTCGACCCACTTCTTCATGTTGTTTTTGTCGCGGCCTTCCTGATAGCCGTAGAAGCAGAATACGCCGCCCCACATCTCCCGCAGGGAGCACATCGGCACGCGTGCGGAACGAACC
>CAKTXH010000165.1 GCA_934630975.1 uncultured Clostridia bacterium
GTTTCCAGCAGCTCGGTTTGCAGCTGGGTTCGGGTCTGCGCGTCCAGCGCGCCGAAGGGTTCGTCCATCAGCAGCACTTCGGGGTTCGCCGCGTAGGCGCGGGCGATGGCGACGCGCTGCTTCATGCCGCCGGAAAGCTCCTTGGGATAGTGATCTGCGAACTTGACCAGATCGACCATCGCCAGATACTTGAGCGCCTCTTCTTCGGCCTCTTTGCCCTTCACGCCGCGCATTTCCAGCGCGAACATGACGTTCTTCTTGACCGTCAGCCACGGGAACAGCGCGTACTGCTGGAAGACCACGCCGCGTTCGGTGCCGGTGCCGGTGACTTCCTTGCCGTCGCAGTAAACCTTGCCGCTGGTCGGCTCGGTCAGACCCGCGATGATGTTCAGCAGGGTGGATTTGCCGCAGCCGGACGGGCCGACCACGCAGATGAATTCGTTATCGTGGATATCGAGGCTTACGCCGTTGAGGGCGACCATTTCGCCGTTGCGGGTATTGAACACCTTGCGCACGTTGTCGATCTTGACGCGGACTTTGCCGCCGGTCAGATTTCGCGCTTCTCCTGCCATGACGTCAGTCTCCTCTCTGCGGTCTTGATGAGCTTTTCAATCGTGATGCCCAGGATGCCGATGATGATGATGTACAGCAGCATCGGCGCGGATTCGAACGAGTTGTTCAGGCTGCGGATGCGCATGCCCAAGCCGGCCATTGCGCCGGTGGATTCGGCAGCGATCAGCGTCGTCAGCGCAACGGAAGCGCCGAGGCGGATGGCTGTCAGGATGAACGGCAGAGTCGCCGGAGCGATGACGCGGATGAAGATATCCTTATCCGTCGCGCCGAGCACCCGCGCCGCCTTGATCAGCGTTTCATCCACGTTGATGACGCCCTGATAGATGGTGACGCACATGATCAGGAAGCAGGCGATGGTGATGACGATGATCTGCGGCTTGCGGCCAACGCCCGCCGCGATGACGATCAGCGGCACGTAGGCCAGCGGCGGGATGTTGCGGATGAACTGGATCCACGGCTCGATGATGTAGCGAACCGGCTTATACCATGCCATCAGGATGGCGACCGGCAGCGCGATCACAAAGCCCAGCGCATAGCCGGAGACGACCGAAATCAGGCTCGAGGAAATATCCTTCCAGAGTACGCCGCGGTCGATCATGGTCTTGATCGAGTCGAGCACCTTGAACACGTTCGGGAACGCGCGGGAGGTCGCCGGGATGATCGACAGCAGCGTCCACAACGCCATCGCCGCCGCGAACGAGATCAGCAGCCAGACCTGATGCGGAATTCGATCCGCGAGACTCCCTTTCTTATTCTTCTTTTCCATGTCTTTCTCCTTGTTCATTTCGGACAAAACGCCTTTTGATGTTTTGATTATACGTCGAAACCCCACAATTCAAAAGGGTGAAATTTCATCATCCTTTTAGGGATACGATGGGGCGCTGCCCCATACCCCGCCAGAAACCTGAGGTTTCTAGACTTCCCTCCTTCGATTCGCGGCATGCCGCGAAGCTATGTGGAAGGTGCAGGGAACTCAGTTCCCTGCCGGGGCTTGGGGCAGCGCCCCAACGTCCCCCTCACCTCAGCGAAATCAGCCTGCCCAGCGGCTCGCCGATCAGCGGCGCGCACCAGTCAAGGAACGCCTGCGTCACGCCGTTGCCCGCCTCGTTGATGTAAGCGTCCGGCATTTTCTTTTCCACCAGCATCACGTCGTGCACGTCAATCAGCGTCGTGCGCACCTTGTAGGGGCTGGCGCTCTCGCGGATGAAGCCGACCATCTTGCCACTCTCGCCCGCGCAGGCCGCGCGCACCGCTTCTTCTCCGGCCCAAATCGCTTCCGCCCTGTCCACGTCGGAGGACAGCGCAATCGACGCGCGCCCAAGCAGCCCCGGCTTCTCGCTCCTTGCCTTGTAGCCCAGTTTCTTAATGACCAAATTCGCCAGATGCGCCGATACGTCGCCGAAATACGTCGCGCGCCCAACCTGAAACACCGGCTCGACAATCGGCTTGCCGTCTTTATCCTTGAGTCCTTCGCTCGCCACGACGACCACGCCGCGCTTCTCCTCGATCAGTTTCTGCACGTCCCTGAGGTACTGTTCCTCGTCGAACGGCCTTTCCGGCAGATAGATCAAATCCGGGCCGTCCACGCCCGCCTGCCGCGCCAGCGCGCTGGCCGCCGTGATCCAGCCCGCATTGCGTCCGCTCGCTTCGATAACGACCACGTGAATCGGCAGGCCGCGCACGTCCGCCGTCACCTCCGCGACGCTCTGCGCGATGTACCGCGCCGCGCTGCCGAACCCCGGCGCGTGATCCGTCACGGCGATATCGTTGTCCATCGTCTTGGGGATGCCCATCACGCGGATGCCCGTTCCCTCCAGCATGGCGCAGAGCTTGCCGCATGCGTCCATCGTGCCGTTTCCGCCGTTCATCAGCACGTACTTTGCGCCGAACTCCACGCATTTTTCCGCCAGCAGGCGGTATTCCGGCTCTTCCAGCGCGTCGCGGGATGTGCCGATGGCGCTGCCTGGCGTGCGTTCCAGCAGCGCCAGCTCCTCCTCGGTGATATCGGTCAAATCGCGCACCTCTCCGCGCATCAATCCGCCTGTGCCGCCGATGGCCGCCAAAATGCGGTCAACGCCCGGCTCTTTCTTGGCCTGACGGATTGCGCCCGCCAGCGACGCGTTGATCACAGCCGTCGGCCCGCCGCCGTGGATCAAAATCAGATTCCCCTTCATCACATTCACCCTTTCGATATCCTTCTGATTTCATCATAGCACGCCGCGCCCTTTTGTTAAGTCGGAAAAAAGCTCATACCCAAAAGAGAAACGTTGGGGCGCTGCCCCAAACCCCGGAAGGAACCTGAGGTTCCTTCACCTCCCACCTATGCAACGCGATATATCGCGTTGCAGGATGGGGTTTGGGGTCTAAGACCCCAAGC
>CAKTXH010000166.1 GCA_934630975.1 uncultured Clostridia bacterium
TTTTCGCGGCGGGCGCTGCCGGTCGGGGCCATGCCCATCTTGCGGCCGTTGAGCCTGTCCACCATGTAATTGCGCAGGATGCCGTTTTCAATCAGCACCAGACGCGTGGTCGGCGTGCCCTCGTCGTCGATGTTTTCGCTGCCCCACTCGTTGGGCATGGTGCCGTCGTCGATGGCGGTGACGCAGGGCGCGGCGATCTGCTGACCCAGCTTGCCCGCGAACACGGACATGCCCGGCGCAACGCTGGTCGCTTCCAGCGCGTGGCCGCAGGCTTCGTGGAAAATTACGCCGCCAAAGCCGCCCGCGATGACCACGGGCATTTCGCCCGCCGCGCAGTACGGCGCGGTGAGCATCGTCACGGCGGACTGCGCCGCGTCGCGGCCGGTCTTTTCGGGATCGACGCGGCCATCGAACAATTCAAAGCCCATCAGCGCGCCGGGGTTGCGCGTGCCGGTCTGGTTCTCCTTGCCGTCGCTGGCGACGGCGGAGCAGAGCAGGCGGGTGTAGACGCGCGTATCGCCGGTATACAGCCCCTCGCTGTTGGCGATGAGCACATGCTGCTCGCGGGAGAGCAGCCCGGCGGAAACCTGCACGATGCTCGGGGAGACGGCGCGGGCGGCTTTATCCGCCTTGCGCAGAATCTCCGCGCGGCGCGAGGCCTCCACGGAAAGGAACGGCGTTTTGACGGGGTGGATATCCGGGTTGGCGCGCTCGGCCAGGCGGATATCGCCCACGGATTTGGGCGTATCGGTCACAGCCGCCGCCGCGCGATCCGCCGCGCGCAGCAGGCCGGTTTCGCTCACGTCGCAGGTGTAGACGTAGATGGAGCGCAGGCCATCATAGACGCGCACGCCCGCGCCGTAAGGCCGGGAGAGCGCAGCGTTTTCAATGCGCCCATCGCGCAGGGACATGGAAAAGTTGCGGGAATCCTCGATAAAAATTTCGGCGAACGTGCCGCCGCGCGACAGTGCGCGGGCCAGCACATGCTCGCAAACAGATGATGTTACCATCGGCTTCCTCCTTCACAGCGGCGCTTGTGCCGCTTGGTGTCTACGATTAGTATACGCTATCGGACGGAAAATGTAAACTGACCGAAAGGAAGGTTTCAGGCGGATAAAATCAACAAACGGCGCAAAACCTCTTGCGGGAGTTTCGCTTTGCGTGTAGAATAGTATACAGGATATGATGGCATGGGTATGCAAATGACGCCGATAAGCGGGGGAGGGAGCCGTATGCCCGGCAGACTGGATCAAATCGAAAGCATGCTGAAAGCCCGGCTGGGCAGCGCGCTGCTGGCCTCCTGCCCGGATCTGGTATATACGGTTTCCGGGATTCTGTATCGGTTTCTGCGCACGGCGGACAGCCTGCCCGCGCTCTGGCGGCAGCTGGATTCCACGCTGTTCAACACGGTGTTTCAGGCGACCGGCGGCAGGATGCGCGTGACGCTTGACGACGGGCGGAGCATCCTCGCCACGGGCGAAATGCTGCGCGATCTGGCGGATCGGCTGCTGGCGCTTTCGTATCGCCGCATGGACGTCAGCCCGACGCTGACGGATGCGCTCTACGATCTTTCCCGCGCGGGTTCGTTCGCCGCGATGCGCGAGCTGGCTTCGCGCTTTCCGATGGATGAAAACGAGCGCGCGTGGATCATACAGATGCTCGAGGAAAACGGGCAGACGGAGTAATTTTGGGGGATATCATGGCTAAGATCATCGCAATCACGAACCAGAAAGGCGGCGTCGGCAAGACGACCACCAGCGTCAACCTGTCCGCGTGCGTGGCCGCCGAAGGCAAGCGCGTGCTGGTGGTGGACGCGGACCCGCAGGGCAACACGTCAAGCGGCTTGGGCGTGCGCGTGAAGGAGAAAACCCCCACGGTGTACGAGGTCATGGCCGGGGAAACGCCGATTGAGCAGGCGCTTTGCAAAACGGCCGTCAAGGGCCTGACGGTGCTCCCGGCGGATATCCGGCTGGCGGGCGCGGAAATCGAGCTGGCGAACATGGAGCATCGCGAGCGCGTCATTGCCGACATGCTGGAAGGCGTGAAGGATCAGTTCGATTATATCTTCATCGACTGCCCGCCGTCGCTGGGCATGATCACGCTTAACGCGCTCTGCGCGGCGAACGGTGTGCTCATCCCGATTCAGTGCGAATATTTCGCGCTGGAAGGCGTAAGCGCGCTGATGGGCACGGTGCAGAAGGTGCAGAAGATGAACCGCCATCTCGCCATCGAGGGCGTTGTGCTGACCATGCTGGACGCGCGCACCAACCTGGGCGTGCAGGTCGCGCAGGAGGTGCGTAAGGTTTTCAAAAACAAGGTCTATCAGACCGTGATTCCGCGCAACGTGCGCCTGGGCGAAGCGCCCAGTCACGGCCTGCCGATCAACCTCTATGACCCGCGCTCCCTCGGCGCGCAGAGCTATCAGCAGCTGGCCAAAGAGTTTCTGGCACGCGAATAAAAAATGACCCTTCCACCGTCTGCGGACGGTCCCCCTCCCCTTAAAAGGGGAGGTTGAGAGAGTGTATCAGTTTTTGAGAGAATCCGCCCGGAGCTTCCTGCTTGAAGGGAATCCGGGTGAATGTATAAGTTCTTCGGAGAAGCCCCGAAGCCTCCCCTTTTAAGGGGAGGGGGACCGCGTGAGCGGTGGAAGGGTCTCCCCCAAGAAGCAGAAAGGCAAGAACCGTTATGGCGAAGAAAATGGGATTGGGCAGGGGTCTGAGCGCTATCCTGCCGGATGTGGAAGAAGTGGTGGAATCCGTCGATCAGGT
>CAKTXH010000167.1 GCA_934630975.1 uncultured Clostridia bacterium
GGCGGCGTGAAGATCGGCTTCTCCAGCCTGCTGGTGTGCATGATGCTGGGCACGGTGTTCTGCAACGTGTGCGATTTCTCGGCGGAGATCATGGATAAGACCGACCGCTGGACGGCGCCGCTGTATATCCTGTTCTTCGTGCTCAGCGGCGCGGAGCTGGAATTGAACGTGTTCAGCAGCGCCTCCGTGGTGCTGATCGGCGCGGCGTATATCCTCGCGCGTTCGTTCGGCAAGTGGGCGGGCGCGAGCATCAGCGCGAAGTTCATGAAGTGCCCGCCGAAGGTGCAGAAGTGGCTGGGCATCACGCTGCTGCCGCAGGCCGGCGTGGCGCTGGGTATGTCCGTCACGGTGGCGCAGACGCTGGGCGCGGACGGCGCAATGGTGCGCAACATCGTTCTGTTCGGCGTGCTGATCTACGAGCTGGTCGGCCCTGCGCTGACGAGAATCGCGCTGACCGAGGCCGGAGATATCCAGCCGAAGGCCGAGGCGGTCGTTTCGGCGGACGACTAAATCACCCTTCCACCGTCTGCGGACGGTCCCCCTCCCCTTCAAAGGGGAGGTTTTTCTTTTGGCAGAAGCACGAGGATGGGAGGAAAGCCGACGCGTCATCGTAGGGGCGCGCATGGCGCGTCCGCCGGTTTTAAGCAAAGCTGCATTCCAAAAGCAAAGCAACAAAAAAAGCCCCGACCTCCCCTTGAAAGGGGAGGGGGACCGCGTGAGCGGTGGAAGGGTGATGCTCACGTCACATGAAATACTTCTGATACGTCTGATAGTAGATTTCCAGCCGCCTTTCTCCGGCGATGGTTTGCAGCTGGGCAATCAGCGCGGGCGAGCCGCACAGGAGGCGGACGAAATCCGGGTTATAGCGAACGCCGCTGTCGCGTTCAAACTCGGCGAGGGTCGCCTGATAATTGTCGAAAAAGCGCTTGATCTGCTCTGCGTTCATACGGTTGAATCCTCACCATGCAGCGTCATCAAAAACACACAAAACCATAGCATATAAAACAGCCTACTAAAATCATATTATATCACAAAATGGAAGGCGTTTCAACCTATAAAAAAGGGCGGTTGCCCGCTCTTGGGGAGAGTGGGCAGCCGCCTTTTCTGGACGCGGGGAAAAAATCAGGAATGAGATTGATAATGCTTTTTAATCGCGTCGAAGGTTTCGTCGCTCAGGTCGTGCTCGATTTTGCAGGCGTCGTGCAGGGCGACTTCCTTACTGACGCCGAGGCTCATGAGAAGCTGGCTGAGGATGGTGTGGCGCTCGTAGATATGGGTCGCGATTTTTTCACCTTCCGCGGTCAGGTGGATGTGGTTATCCTCATCGACGGTGACCAGCCCGTTTTCGCGCATCTGGCGCAGGACGATGGAAACCGTCGGGCGGGAATAGGAAAGATACGAGCAGATATCAATGGCGTGAACCTCGTTTTGCTGCTGAGAGAGAATGTAGATCGTTTCCAGATAGTTTTCGATGGCTTCGGATACTGCCATAATCAAATCGCCTCCAAGCGTCGGCCGCACGCTGACGCTGCGGGCGGCTTATGTGGCCGCGCAGGACGCACAGGCGCGGCTATACTGAATCCATTATAACATAATTCGATAAATCAAACAACGCGGATAAAAAAATTTTGGCTTTTTTTTCTTGAGTCAATGCGTTGACAAAAACGTTAGCGGATGCTAATATATTGCCGTTAGAAAAAGCTAATTTGTGTATGCAAACAAACGGATACGCAAGTTGAAAGGGAGGATGGATATGCCGCTTACTATGGTGGGTGTCGGCGAAAGCCGCCCGATCATCCGCATCGGGGGCAGCGACAAGGTGCGCACGCACCTGGAAAACCTCGGCTTTGTTGAGGGAGAGATGGTTCGCGTGGTTTCCGATATATCCGGCAACCTGATTGTGCAGGTGAAGGATGCGCGCGTGGCCATCAGCCGCGAACTGGCTACCAAGATTCTCGTCTGATCCGGCGATCGGGCGGAGTCAAAAGCATACAAGAGGAGGACAAAACGATGACGCTGAAGGAAGCCAAGATTGGCTCGACCGTGACCGTCACGAAGGTCGGCGGCGAGGGCGCGCTCAAGCGCCGCATCATGGACATGGGCATCACCAAGGGCGTGCAGATTTATGTGCGCAAGGTTGCGCCGCTGGGCGACCCGGTGGAGGTAACCGTTCGCGGCTACGAGCTGAGCCTGCGCAAGGCCGACGCCGACCTCATCGAGGTTAAGTAAGACTCGAGGGTTTATCAGAGAGCGGGCGGAGAGACCCGCTTGATTTCAGGATGAAGGTTAGCAAATTCTAACCGAGGAGGAAAGATCATGGAGATCAAGATCGCGCTTGCCGGCAACCCGAACTGCGGCAAGACTACGCTGTTCAACGCGCTCACCGGCGCGAATCAGTTCGTCGGCAACTGGCCGGGCGTTACGGTTGAGAAGAAGGAAGGCCGCCTCAAGGGCGAGAAGGATGTTATCATCACCGACCTTCCGGGCATTTACTCCCTGAGCCCGTACACGATGGAAGAAGTCGTCGCCCGTAACGTGCTGATCGACCAGCGCCCGGACGCGCTGCTCAACATCATCGA
>CAKTXH010000168.1 GCA_934630975.1 uncultured Clostridia bacterium
TTCGGCTACTCGATGCTCTCCGGCGCGCTGACGCTGGCGATTATGATTCTGCCGCTGATTATGCGCACGACGGAGGAGGCGCTGCTCTCCGTGCCGGATATGTATCGCGAGGGCAGCTTCGGCCTGGGCGCGGGGCGGTTGCGCACGGTGACGCGCATCGTGCTGCCGACGGCCATCCCGGGTATTCTATCCGGCATCATTCTGGCCATCGGACGCATTGTCGGCGAGACGGCCGCGCTGATGTATACCTCCGGCACGGTGGAGAAAATCGCCGGGCTGATGGATTCGGGCAGCACGCTGGCGCTGCACATGTACAAGCAGGCATCCGAAGGGCTTTACGTCGAGCAGGCGTATGCAACGAGCGTCATTCTGCTGGCGCTGGTGCTGCTCATCAATTTCTGTTCAAACCGAATCGCCAAAAAGATGATGAAAGGCAGGGAGGGATAAACGATGGCCGAGGCATTTACCGTTCAAAACATGGATCTGTACTACGGCAGTTTCCATGCGCTCAAAAACATCAACCTGAATATTGCCTCCGGGGAGATCACCGCGTTCATCGGCCCCTCCGGCTGCGGCAAATCCACGTTTTTAAAGAGCCTGAACCGCATGAACGACCTGGTGGAGGGCTGCAAGATTACCGGCGACATCCGGCTGATGGGTCAGAATATCTATGACAAAAGCATGGACGTCAGCGTGCTGCGCCGCCGGGTGGGCATGGTCTTTCAGAAGCCGAACCCGTTCCCGATGAGCGTATACGACAACATCGCCTACGGCCCGCGGACGCACGGCGTGAAGAAAAAGGCGGAGCTGGACGAGATTGTGGAAAAGAGCCTGCGCGACGCGGCGATTTGGGACGAGCTGAAGGACAGGCTCAAAAAGAGCGCGCTCGGCCTTTCCGGCGGCCAGCAGCAGCGGCTGTGCATCGCGCGCGCGCTGGCGGTGAAGCCGGAGGTCATTTTGATGGACGAGCCGACCAGCGCGCTCGACCCGATCTCCACCTCCAAAATCGAGGATCTGGTGATGGATATCAAGAAGGAATACACCATCGTGATGGTGACGCACAACATGCAGCAGGCTGTGCGCGTATCGGATACGACCGTGTTTTTCCTGCTGGGCGAAATCGTTGAGAGCGGGGCGACCGGGCAGATGTTCTCCATGCCGAAGGATAAGCGCACGGAGGACTACATCACGGGCCGGTTCGGTTGAGGAGGAAAAGCCATGACAAGCCGTAAATATTATGACATGGAGCTGCAAAAACTGAACGGGGCGCTGCTTGAAATGGGCGAGATGATCCGCATGGCCATCGGCGGGGCGGTGACGGCGCTGCTGGAACGGGATCACGACAAGGCGCGGGCGATTATCGCTTACGACGAGCAGATCGACAAGCAGAACCGCAAGATTGAACAGCAGTGCTACGACCTGCTGCTCTCGCAGCAGCCCGTGGCGGGCGATCTGCGCATGGTTTCCGCGGCGCTGAAAATGACGACGGACATGGAGCGCATCGGCGACCATGCGGCGGATATTTCCGAAATCGAGCTGATGCTGGAAAAACTGCCGACGATCAGCTGCGACCCGATCCGCCGAATGGCGACGGAGACGAGCGTGATGCTCATCAAGAGTTTGGAATCTTTCGCCCAGCGGGACAAGGAGAAGGCGAACTGGGTCATCGACCGGGACGACGTGGTGGACGACCTGTTTGACGCGGTAAAGAGCGAGCTGATTGAAGCGATTCGCCAGAACGCGGATAACGGCGAAACGGCGACGGATCTGCTGATGGCGGCGAAATATTTCGAGCGCATCGGCGACCACGCGACCAATATTGCGCAGTGGGCCATTTTCGCGATGACCGGGGAGATGCCGAAGGACTGAAAGCGTAAATTCGCCGCTTAACTCAAATTTTACACAGTGTTGTTTGCCGCTTTACAATGGGTTGTTAAGATGAGTATAACCACGAAGTTCAGACTGGAGACAAAAAGCGATTCAAACCAATTCTGCTTATGTCAACAAGCTGAACCGCGAAGTTGTGTTAAGAGGAGAGAAAGCGGATGGGAATGACAAACGCGCTCAATTTGCTCTGCGGCCTGGCGCTGTTTTTATACGGCATGCATGTGATGGGCGAGGGGCTGACCCGCGCTTCCGGCGGCAAGCTGGAAAGCATTTTGGAAAGCCTGACCAAAAGCAAGATCAAGGCCGTGCTGCTCGGCGCGGGCGTGACGGCGATTATCCAATCCTCGTCGGCGACGACGGTGATGGTGGTCGGCTTCGTCAACTCCGGCATCATGCGCCTGTCGCAGGCGGCGGGCGTGATCATGGGCGCGAACATCGGCACGACGATCACAAGCTGGATTCTGTCGCTGACGGGTTTGCAGGGCGACAGCCTGCTGCTCACGCTCTGCAAACCGGCGACGTTCACGCCGGTGCTGGCGTTAATCGGCGTCTGCCTGCTGCTGTTTGCCAAGGGCGACAAGAAGCACGATGCGGGCAGCATCATGATCGGCTTTGCCGTGCTGATGACCGGCATGGAGATGATGAGCGGCGCGGTCAAGCCGCTGGCGAACGTGCCGGAATTCACG
>CAKTXH010000169.1 GCA_934630975.1 uncultured Clostridia bacterium
ATATGAAATGGTATAATCAAAGTATTATAGGCAAAAGAAGACATTTTTCAGGCCATTTAAGTCGAATGAGCACAACGAGGATTTGTTTATGACCGAAGAAGCATATCGAACGGATCATTTCGGCTTGCGCGAACGGGAGGCGTTTCTCGCAAGCGTCAATGCAGCCTTACAGGCGCCGGAAGCGAAACATCAATGCGTCGCCGCGCTGGATATCGAGCATCTCAAACTGCTGAACAACTGGTACGGGCAGAAAACGGGCGACGAAATTTTGCAGCGCGTCGCCGAGCGGCTTCGCAAACTGGAACGGGAGAAGGGCTACATCGCCGGGCATTTTGGCAGCGACGATTTTTTCCTGTTCATGCCGGATGACGACGAACAGATTCAAGCCGTTTATGATCAGATGATCGAAGCGACGCACATTGGCACATCCGTGACGGGGTTTAGGCCGGTGATCGGCGTATGCGCGGTGAGCGAGGGCGGCGAGGACGCGGCTTCGCTTTGCAACAATGCGCAGATCGCGATGGACGAAGCGCGGGAGCGCGAGAGCGACTGCATCCATCGGTTTGACCACAGGCTCAGCGAGAGCATCCACCGCAAGCAGCGCCTGCTTTCGGATATGAAAAAGGCGCTGCAAGTGGAGGGGTTCACCTTTTATTTGCAGCCCAAATGCAACATCGCGACGGGAAAAATCATCGGCATGGAAGCGCTGGCACGCTGGGTGCACCCGCAGCTGGGCAGCATCTCCCCGGCGGAGTTCATCCCGCTGATGGAGCAGAGCGGGCTGGTGACGTGGCTGGATCGCTTCATGTGGGAGGGCATCTGCAAAACCCTGCGGGATTGGCGGCAGAAGGGGCACAAGGTCGTGCCGATTTCCGTCAACGTTTCGCGGCAGGATTTTGAAGTCATCGACGTGCCCGCGTGCTTCAAGGCGCTGACCGAGCGCTATCAGGTGCCGCCGCAGCTGCTTCGCGTGGAAATCACCGAGACGGTGTTCGCGGAAAACCTGAACATCATCCGCGAGGGCATCAATCGCCTGCACGAGTACGGCTTCACCGTGCTGATGGATGATTTCGGCAGCGGCTATTCTTCGCTGAACATGCTCAAGGAAACGAACGTTGACGTGCTCAAGATGGATATGAAATTCATCAAGATGAACCGCGACAACGCGAGCAAGGGCATACAGATTATCGAATCCGTCGTCGAAATGGCGCACAGGCTGAACATGCGGGTCGTTACCGAGGGCGTGGAGACGCGCGAGCAGGCGGAGCTGCTGCTTTCGCTGAACTGCGTCTACGTGCAGGGTTACTACTATTACCGCCCGATGCCGGTGGCGGAGGCCGAGACGCTGCTGGATCGCGCCGACCCGGAGGATTACGCCTGTTCCGACCTGCGGCGCAAGGGCATGGAGATGGCCGATACGCTGCAAGACCTGAAGGCCGAGCGCGACGTGATGAACATCATGATGGAAAACGCGATGGTGCTCAGCGCGCTGAATCTGGATACGGGCGAGCTGCGTTTTGCCAAGCGCGGCATCGAGCTGCCGCAGGTCGATGCGGATAAGCCGATTCAGTATGCGATGTTCAATAATCTGGTCGTCGCTCAAAAGCTGATTCATCCCGAAGACGAGGATGGCTATCTGCGCGGCACGGCGCTTTCCACGCTGCGGACGGAGTTTTTCGGCGGGAAAAGGCAGATCTATCTGCGATATCGGCAGAAGATCGACGGCGAATACCGCTGGGTGGCGCTGGCGATTGTCGCCGAAAAGCAATGCATGCCGGGGCACGCGAATGTGGCGATGGTGCTCAGCGGCGCGAGCGGAGACGGGCACGCCAACCGCCCGAACCAGCCGCGCCAGGTGGATTACGACTGCGACACGCTGACGGGGCTGCTCAACCGCGGGCGGTTCGAACGGGATTTGGAATGGTGGAGCGAGAAGCGCCCGGAGGTGCTGACCTGCATCTATATCGACGTGGTGGGTCTGCATGAAATCAACAACCATCTGGGGCACAAGGCCGGGGACAGCATGCTCTGCACGGTGGCGGGCGCGATGCAGCACATGTTCCCGAAGGCGGAAACCTATCGAATCGGCGGCGACGAGTTTGTCGCCCTCTGGTTCGGGCATACGAAGGCGCAGGGCGTCGAGGCGGCGGCGCGGCTCAAGACGCTGCTGCGCGAATCGGATTATGAAGTCTCCGTCGGCGTGCACCAGATCGAGCCGCAGGAGGAGCTGGTGGACGGCGTGGATCGGGCGGAAAACGCCATGCGCCGCGATAAGGAAGCCTATTACCGCGAGACGGGCAACGCCGGGCAGATGCGCGTGCTCAACGAGAAACTCGAGCGGATTCTGACCGAGAAGCAGGATGCGGATGTGTTCCTGCGCGCGATTGCGCCGCACTACATGGGCGTGTACGTCGTGAACAACGATACGGGCAGGATGAGGAGCATTTTTATTCCCGAGCGCTTCCGGCAGATGGTGAAGGAGGCCAACGGGCTGTTCATCCCGGCGCTGGAAGAATACGCGCGGGAGGTTGTGGCGGATAAATGGCGTGGGGATTTCGA
>CAKTXH010000170.1 GCA_934630975.1 uncultured Clostridia bacterium
CGCAAGAGATGCAGTCATCAGAAATCTGATAAGCCATACATTTCACCTCCCTTTGTTTAGGATCACTCCCGCAAAGCATTGTAGCACGACCGGACACGAAATGCAAGGTTTTTGTGAAAAATTACGGTTCTGATTCTGCAAAAAAACGGTTTTTAATTCCCAGTTTTTCGATATGAATCCTTGAAAAAAACGGCCCTTGCATCCTTTTTTTGCGCAGGGGCCATTGTTATGCACATCTAACAATTTTTAGAAAAGGTCTTCCTTTTTCGCATCCTCGCAGATTTCCAGCACGTCGATCTCATCGACTTCCTTTTGCTCCACGATGGACGGGCGCTCCGCTTCCTCCATCGGCCGGATATCCGTCGGCTGCTGCGCCTGAACGGGCGCTTCCGGCCTGATCGTCTGCTCCGGGCGGAGCGGCCTGTCGTTCGGCTTGCGCGGCGGTTTCGGGCCTCTGTCCGGCCTGGGCGGGCGTTCGCCGCGCTCCGGTCTGGGCCCGCGGTCGTTTCTCGGCCCGCGTTCCGGACGCGGCGCGCGTTCGGTCCGGTCATTGCGCATCGGGCGCGGTTCCGGTTTTCTGCCCGGCTCCTCCGGCTGTTCGGCGGCAGACACGGCCTTTTCCGGCTGTTCCGGCGCCGCTTCCGCGTTCTCCTCGGGGCGCGGCTTGCGCTCTTCCTGACCGGGTCGCTGGCAGTCGTCAATCGGGTATTCGCGCAGTTCAAACGAATCGCCCACCGCAATGCGCACGCGCACCGTCTCTTCCAGCACGTTGATCGCGTTGATCACGCCCACGCCGTCCGGGGTGATGATCTCGCGGCCCACGCGCGGCATGCGCTTGCGCGTCTGCTCGTAGTTATCCTGTTCATATTTAAGGCAGCACATCAGGCGGTCGCACAGGCCGGAAATCTTCGTCGGGTTGAGCGAAAGATTCTGCTCCTTCGCCATCTTGATGGAAACCGGCGTGAAGTCGCTCAGGAACGTCCGGCAGCAGATGGGCCGCCCGCACGGACCGATGCCGCCGAGCATCTTCGCCTCGTCGCGCACGCCGATCTGGCGCAGCTCGATGCGGGTTTTGAAGATGCTCGCCAGGCTCTTGACCAGCATGCGGAAATCCACGCGGCCGTTGGCCGTGAAATAGAAGATGATCTTCGAGCGGTCGAACGCGTATTCCACATCCACCAGCTTCATTTCCAGCTTATGCTCGGCAATGCGGTCGATGGCGATATCAAACGCCTCTTTTTCCGCCTGCTCGTTGCGCTTCTGCATGGCCAGATCCTGCTCGGTGGCGATGCGGATGATCGGCTTGAGCGGCAGAACCAGGCGCTCGTCCGGCACATCCATCACGCCGCTCATACATTCGCCCAGCTCCACGCCCCGCGCCGTCTCCGTCACAACGCTCATGCCGTTGTGCAGGTCCAGCCCGTTGGGGTCAAAGTCGTATAATTTGGCAGCGCGCTTAAAGCGCACCCTGATTACCATAGCCATTTGGCATATTCCTCCGATATTTGAAGCAGGATGGTCTCAAACGCCGAGGCAAACGCGACGTTTCCGGCGAGCATGACGCGCGCGCGCCGCAGCGTTTCCATCAGCGCTAATCCGCCGGAAAGCGGCACGCGAGACGCATAATCCGCCGCCTCGTGCGCATAGCCCGCGTCCGCGACGGACGCGCCGCCCGCCTGCTGCACCAGAATGTCGCGCAGCGCGATTTCCAGCGTATCGAGCACGAGCTTCTGCCGCTCCTTATCCTCCTTATAGATGTTCACCACGCCCGGCACATCCGCCGGACGGTGAACGGAAAACACGTCGTGCGTCAGCGTCATGCGCAAATCGAGCTGACTGTCATCAATTTCCAGCGCGCGGCCGACGCACCCTTCCGCCATGCGCGCCTTTTTCTTCGCCATATCCGGCGTCTGCCCGAGGGCAATCAGGCGCGCGGCGCAGGCTTCCTCCGTCAGCGGATGAAACCGCACGACGCGGCAGCGGGAAACGACGGTCGGCAGCAGCGCGGCGGGCTGATCGGTGATCAAAAAGAACACCGTCTGCTCCGGCGGCTCCTCCAGCGTTTTAAGCAGGCAGTTCTGCGCCGCGGCGTTCATCCGCTCGGCCTGCGGGATGAGGATGACCTTCGCGCCATCCTCAAAGCTCTTGACCGAAACGGTATCCAGCACCTCGCGCATCACGCCGACGCTGATGATCTGCTTGCCCTTTTCCGGCACGACGGTATGCACATCCGGGTGTGTGCCGGAAAGCACGCGCCTGCATGGGCCGCACGCCCCGCAGGGCTTATGCTCCCCCCGGCAAAGCGCCGCCATAGCGCAAAGCTGCGCGGCAGAACGCTTGCCCGTGCCGCCCGGCCCCGTGAGCAGGTAGGCATGGACATAGCTCCCCCGCGCAAAATCGTTTTGCAGTTGGCCGATGAGCGCAGACTGCCCCGCAAGATCCG
>CAKTXH010000171.1 GCA_934630975.1 uncultured Clostridia bacterium
TCCTTCAAGCGCTGGAGCGCCATACGGTCGGCCTTCAGGTCGATGTTGTTTTCCTTCTTGAACTCGGCCGCGAGGTAGTCGATGATGCGCTGGTCGAAGTCGTCGCCGCCGAGGCGGGTGTTGCCGTTGGTGGCCAGCACTTCGAACACGCCGTCGCCGATCTCCAGCAGGCTCACGTCGAACGTGCCGCCGCCGAGGTCGTAAACCAGAATCTTGTGGGAATCGTCCTTGTCAAGGCCGTAGGCCAGCGCGGCGGCCGTCGGCTCGTTGATGATACGCAGGACTTCGAGGCCCGCGATGCGGCCCGCGTCCTTCGTCGCCTGACGCTGGCTGTCGGAGAAGTACGCCGGCACGGTGATGACGGCCTGCGTCACGGTTTCGCCGAGGTACGCCTCAGCGTCCGCCTTCAGCTTCATCAGGATCATGGCGCTGATGTCCTGCGGCGTGTAGTCCTTGCCGTCGATGCTGATGCGGCGGTCGGTGCCCATGTCGCGCTTGATGGAGATGATGGTGCGATCCGGGTTGGTCACAGCCTGACGCTTTGCGACCTGGCCGACCAGGCGCTCGCCGTTCTTGGTGAACGCCACGACGGACGGCGTGGTGCGCGCGCCTTCGGCGTTCGGGATAACAACCGGCTCGCCGCCTTCCATCACGGCGACGCAGCTGTTCGTAGTACCAAGGTCAATACCAATAATCTTGCTCATATATGTGTCCTCCTGTCTCGATAGAGAAAAAGTTGGGAAAGAAATTCAATTTATATCGGGAAACGGGCTTAGCCCGCAACCACCTTGACCATCGCGTGACGGATCACGCGCTCGCCGAGCTTGTAGCCCTTCTGCAAAACCATGCATACCGTGCCCGGCTCGCCTTCCTCGGCTGTGCCCTGCATCACGGCGTTCATCAGTTCCGCGTCGAACGGCTGGCCCTGCGGGTCGATCTCCTCGACGCCCATCTTGGTCAGCGCGTCGCGCGTCTGGCGAAGCACCATTTCAACGCCGCTCTTGAGGGCGTTTTCCTCTTCGCCCGCCGCGGCCAGCGCCCGCTCGAGGTTATCCACAATCGGAAGCAGCTGGCTGATGGCCTCGCGCCGTCCGTCGTCAAAGGCTTCCGCGCGGATGCCCTCGGTGCGGCGGCGGTAGTTGGCGAACTCGGCCTGCTTGCGCTGGGCCAGATCGAGGTATTCGTCGCTCTGCGCCTTCGCCTTTTCAAGCTCGGCCTGCAAAGCCTTCACGTCCACCTCCGCCTCGCCGCCGTTCGGCTGCTCCTGCTGGGTTTCGGGCTGCTCAGGCTGCTGCGCCTGCTCGGCCTTCTCTTCGCTGTTCATGCTCTTCGCCCTTTCCTTAAAGCCTCCGGCGGCTTTGGCAATGCGTTCGGTGAACGACTGCTGCGCCTTCTGGCTCTTATTTTTCTTGTTCTTCTTGTTTTTCATGGCTTTCATTCTGCCCGTCCAGCAGCTCCGTGATCGAGCGGCCAACCTCGCCCAGCACCGACAATACCTTGCCGTATTGCATCCGCGTCGGGCCGATCAGGCCGATCGTGTTGACCGTTCCGTCGTTTAAACGGTAACTCGCCGTGACGATGGAGCAGTCCTTCGTTTCTTCCAGTCCCGTTTCCGGGCCGATACGAACGGAGATTTCCATCTCCCCCTGATGGGAGAGCAGGGAGACGACCTTTTCCCGCGTTTCAAGCACGCTGAGCAGTTCCTTTGCGCGATCCACATCGGCGTATTCCGGGAAACTCAGCAGATTCGAGCGCCCGCCGACGACCAGCGAGCCGACCCCGCCGTCCTTTTCCGGCGGCTGAGCGGCCAGCAGTCCCAGCAGCTCGCGCATTTCCCCGTCCTGCCCTCCGGCCAGACGGGCGAGTTCCGCAGGCAGCCGACTCATCGCGCATCCCTCCAATTCCTTGGAGATGATCTGCGATACGGTGTAGAGCGCGTCCGGCGCAATCGGCTTGTCGGTGTCGATCACCGTCTGCCGCACCGCGCCGCTTCTCGTCACGATCACCAGCAGCATCCGCCTGTCGGAAACCGGCACCAGCTGCAAATGGCTGAATACCTGCTCCTCGCGCGGCGTGCGGGTCATCACCGCGGTGGTGTAGTGCGTCATGCTGGAAAGCGCCTTCGCGATCCGCGCGCTCAGCTCCTCCACCTGATTGATGCGGTGATCAAAGCAGCTCTTGATAAACGCGGTTTCTTCCTCGCTGAGCGGCATCGGGTGAATCATCCGATCCACGTAAAGCCGATAGGCTTTATAGGAGGGGATCCGCCCCGCCGACGTGTGCGGGGAATCGAGATAGCCAAGCTCTTCCAAGTCGCTCATCTCGTTGCGGATGGTGGCCGAGGAGAGCTTCTGTTCATATTTTCGGGAAATCGTTCGGGAGCCGACCGGCAGCGCGGTCATGAT
>CAKTXH010000172.1 GCA_934630975.1 uncultured Clostridia bacterium
GCCCCCTTTGCGCGCTGGTCATACAGCCAGCAGTAAGCCTTGTGTGTGTCGCTGAAATCGAATTCCGGCGCGGGATATTCGTGGCAGACCTTCAAACACTTGTCGCAGCGCGCCGCGAACGGGCAGCCGCGCGGCGGCAGCAGCAGGTCGGGCGGCGTGCCGGGGATGGAATACAGCTCCTGCTCGTTTTTGCCGAGGTTCGGGATGGAATCCATCAGGCCCTTGGTGTAGGGATGCTTCATGTCGTAGAAGATTTCATCCAGCGAGCCGGTTTCGCAGAACCTGCCGCCGTACATGACGGCCACGCGGTCGGCCACGGAGGCGACCACGCCCATGTTGTGGGTGATGATGATGATGGAGGTGTTGATCTTCTTCTGTAAATCCTTCATCAAATCGAGAATCTGCGCCTGAATCGTCACGTCCAGCGCGGTGGTCGGCTCGTCCGCGATCAGAATCTGCGGTTCGCAGGCCAGCGCGATGGAGATCATCACGCGCTGGCGCATGCCGCCGGAGAACTGGTGCGGGTATTGATCGAACCGCTCGTCCGGATTCGGGATGCCGACCATGCCCAGCAGGTCGATGGCGCGCTCGCGACGCTGTTCCTTGGTCATGCCGGGCTTATGCAGCAGCAGCATCTCGGTGATCTGCTTGCCGACGGTCATGGTCGGGTTGAGGGAGGTCAGCGGATCCTGGAAGATCATGGAGATCTCCGCGCCGCGGATCTTCATCAGCTCCTTTTCCGGCAGGTTCGCGATGTTGCGCCCGTTGAGGATGACCTCGCCGGAGTCGATTTTGCCGCCCGGCGGCAGCAGACCCATGATGGCTTTGTTGGTGACGGATTTGCCCGAGCCGGATTCGCCGACGATGGCGAGCGTTTCGCCCTCGTGCAGCTCGAAGCTCACGCCGCGCACGGCCTTGACCACGCCGCTGTCGGTGTGGATGGAAACGTGCATATCTTTGACTTCAAGCAGGGTTTTGCTCATGATTGCCGTCTCCTTTCTCAGCGCTTCATGCGCGGGTCAAACGCATCGCGCAGGCCGTCGCCCAAAATGCTGAAGCAGACCATGATGAGCACAATCGCGATGGCGGGGTAAATGAGCAGATACGGCGCGGCGCGCAGGGCGGAGTAGCCGTTGTTGATGAGCACGCCAAGGCTCGCCTTCGGCTCGGACAGGCCGACGCCGATGAAGCTGAGGAACGCTTCCGTGAAGATGGCGGACGGGATGGCGAACATCACCTGAATGACGATGACGCTGATCGTGTTGGGAATCAGGTGCTTGGTGATGATTTTGCGGGTGCTGGTGCCCAGCAGGCGCGCGGCCAGCACGAATTCCTGATTCTTGAGCTTGAGGATCTGCGCGCGGACAAGGCGCGCCATGTTTACCCAGCCGGTGATGCACAGGGACAGGATGATCGTGCCCACGCCGGAGGGCAGCACCATCATGAACAGAATCACGATGATCAGGTGCGGGATGCCGACCAGCACCTCGATGATGCGCTGCATCACCGCGTCCACCTGACCGCCCATGATGGCGGAAATCGCGCCGTAGAACACGCCGATGACGAGGTTGATCAGCGCGGCGGCCAGACCGATGAGCAGCGAAATGCGCGTGCCGTACCAGATGCGCACCCACTGGTCGCGGCCAAACAGGTCGGTGCCGAAGGGATGCTCCCACGAGGGCGCTTGCAGCTTGGCCTTGTAGTTGGTTTCGTAATACGTATACGGGGAGAGCATCGGCGCGAAGATCGCCAGCAGCGTGATGACGACGATGATGGCGAAGCACACCACAGCCGCCTTGTTCTTGCGCAGGCGAATCCAGCCGTCGTGCATGGCGGAGGAGTGCTCGCGGGCGATGTGCTCCTGCGAAGCCTTATCCGTCTCGGCGGGCGTAAACAGCGCCTCCGGGATACCGTCCTTTCTGATTTCGGCCATGCTTATTCGCCTCCTTTGCCCGCGGAAATGCGGATTCTCGGGTCAATCATGCTGTACGCGACGTCCACCACGAGGATGGCGATCATATAGAATGCGCTGTAAAACATCGTCAGACCCATGATGACGTTGTAATCGTTGTTCTTGACGGACTCGGTGAACAGGCCGCCGATGCCGGGGATGGAGAAGATGCTCTCCACCGCCAGCGAGCCGGTCAGCAGGCTGACGACCATCGAACCCATGATTGTAATCACCGGGATGATGGAGTTGCGCAGCGTGTGCTTGATGAGCAGGCGCGCCTGCGACATGCCCTTGGAGCGCGCGGTGACGATGTAATCCTGCTGGAGCACGTCGAGCGTCTCCGCGCGGATGAAGCGCGCCGCCGTCGCCATCGGCTGGAAGCACAGGGCGATGGAGGGCAGCACCGAGCACGACCAGCT
>CAKTXH010000173.1 GCA_934630975.1 uncultured Clostridia bacterium
TCCGGCGTGGGCTTCCTCGGCGCGGGCACGATTTTCATGAACGACCGAAAGATTTCCGGCCTGACGACGGCGGCTTCGCTCTGGTGCACGGCCTGCATCGGGCTGGCGGTCGGCTCGGGCTACATCCTGATGGCGGTCGCCGCGGGCCTGATCGTGCTGGTGATTCTGCGGCTGATGCAGCGCATTGTGCATGTCAACACGCTCAAGCGGCTGGAGGTGCAGTTCATCCACCGCACCCAGACGCTGGCGTTTCTCAACGAATATTTCATGAACCTGGGCGTAAAGGTGCTGGATGTGGATTTCCACGCGGAAAGCAGGCCGGAGGGCAACCTGTATACCAACCTCTACACGCTCTCCATGCCCGCGAAGACGAGCTACGTGGACGTGATCGGCACGCTGTCCGAACATCCGAACATCCGCACCGTGCGGACGAGGAATATTTAAATTTTACGCGTCAGCAGGAACGAAAAGCCGAGCGCGACCAAATCGCTGACGCTCTGGCAGGCGAGCAGCCCCCAAAGGCCGAAAACGCGGGGCAGAATCAGCAGCAGCGGCAGAAAGAAGAGCGCCTGCCGGCTGGTGGCGACGAGCGAGGCGCGGAGGGTGAGACCCATCGCCTGCGTGAGCATCGTCATCAGGATGACGGCGCTCTGCGCGAAAAAGACGGCGCTTTGCAGCCGGAGGGCGCGTCGGGCGACCTCGGCGGTCGGCGCATCCGGCGCGAAACGGGCGGCCAACGCCGGGGCGCAGAACAGAACGGTCAGGCCGACGACCAGCGAGAAAACGGCCGCGACGCGCTGGCAGAAGCGATAGGCGCGCCGGCAGCGGGAAATCTGCCCCGCGCCGAAAGCCGCGCCGCAGACCGGCTGAAACCCCTGACCGAAGCCGATGACCGCCGAGGTGAACGGCATGACCGCGCGGGCGCAAAGCCCCATGCCCGCCAGAACGGGCGCGCCGAACCCGGCGGACACGCGGGAGAGCAGCGCGGCGGAAAGGCTCGTCGCGCCCTGACGCAGAAGCGTCGGCAGGCCGGAACGCATGATGGCCGCGAAAACGGGCAGCGTAAACCGTGCGCGGCGCAGGGACGGGCGGATCAGCTCGGCGTGGCGCAGGGCATAGACGAGCAGAACGGCCAGCGTCGCGGTTTCGCGCGCCAGCATCGCCACGCCCGCGCCGTATGCGCCGAGGTTCAGGCGGACGCAGAGGAAAAACAGCAGCGCCGCGCCCAGCGACGAGCCGACGAGCGCGGCGGCCATGTTGGGCCACGTCTTTCCCTGTGCGCGCAGCAGGCTGCTCAGCACCAGCGCGCAGCACAGCGGCGGCCCGCTGACGAGCACGGAACGCGCGTAGGGTACGCCTGCGGCGACGGCGCTTTCCGGCGCGCCGAGCAGGCGCAGAAGCGGCGCGGCGAAGCAGAAACCGGCCAGCAGAAGCAGGAGGGAAAGCCCCAGCGCGGCGAAGAACGCCGCCCCGGCGGCCTGCTCGGCGGCCTCGCGCTTTCCCTGGCCGATGCAGCGGCTGATAAAGCTGCCCGCGCCCATGCCGAGCGTGAAGCCGACGGTCTGTTCCAGCAGGATCAGCGCGAAGCTTGCGCCGACGGCGGCGGAGAGCGACGCATCCCGCCCGGAAAGGACGAGCGCTTCGAACAGCTGGCAGGCAGAGGAAGCGAGCATGGCGGCGACGCTGGGCGCGGCGATTTTCAGCGTCAGCGCGCGGACGTCGCCGGAAAGCAGATGGGTTTGCGCCACGGCGCGGCCTCCTCTCCTCAAAAACGAAGGGTATCATTCAATATGATTTGACACGCGCGCGGGGTTAGCGTATCATGGACAAAGATACGCGCGGACGCAATCAGTCTGCCCACACAGGGCGGGCGCGATGCGGCGCGCAACGAAGGAGGATGACCTATGCTCATTGGCGCATTGGAAGCGGGCGGCACCAAAATGGTGTGCTCCATCGGCAATCCGCAGGGCGGCGTGCTTCAGCGCGCCAGTTTTCCGACGCTCACGCCGGACGTCACCGTGCCGCAGATTGTGGATTTTATCGGAAAATTTGACGTGAAGGCGCTGGGCATCGGCTCCTTCGGCCCACTGGATTTGAACCCGGCTTCGCCGAACTACGGCAGCATCACCAAAACGCCGAAAAAGGAATGGATTGACTATCCGCTGATGACGGTGCTCAAGGACACGCTGGGCGTGCCGACGGGCATCGACACGGACGTGAACGCGGCCGCGCTGGCGGAATATACGATGGGCGCGGGCAAAGGGCGCGGCAGCCTGCTGTATGTGACGGTGGGCACGGGCATCGGCGGCGGC
>CAKTXH010000174.1 GCA_934630975.1 uncultured Clostridia bacterium
CTCTACACCCTGCGCGGCGCGCAGGTGCGCGATGCGAACGGCTGGGCGCGCTACATCACCAAGGCGCAGACGCTGTTCGGCGGCGAGGCCGAGGTTGTTTTCCAATCCCACAATTGGCCGCACTGGGGCAACGACGTGATCGAGGAATACATGACCAACACGGCGGCGATTTACAAGTTCATCCATGACCAGACCGTGCTCTATATCAATCAGGGCTACACCGAAACCGAGATTGCGGATATGATCGAGCTGCCGGAGGCGCTGGAAAAGGTCTGGTATACCCGGCAGTATTACGGCACGCTCAAGCATAACGCCAAGGCCGTCTATCAGCGTTATATGGGCTGGTACGACGCGAACCCGGTGCATCTGGACGAGCTGACGCCCGGCGACTACGCGGCCAAGCTGGTGGAGTATCTGGGCGACACGGATAAGGTTCTCGAACTGGCGCAGGCGGATTACGACAAGGGCGAATACCAGTGGGTGGCGCAGATCACCAACACGCTGGTCTATGCCGACCCGGATAACACGAAGGCGCGTCTGCTGTGCGCCGACGCGCTCGAGCAGTTGGGCTATCAGGCGGAATCCGGCGCGTGGCGCAACGCGTACCTCGTCGCGGCGTTTGAGCTGCGCAACGGCACGAAGTTCTACCCGGCGACCACGACCCTCGGCGTGGGCTCGACCGCGCAGAACATGGACGCGCAGACGATGCTCGATTACATGGGCATCATGCTCGATGCGGCCAAGCTGGCGGATAAGACCTTTACCGTCAACCTCGTGCTGAGCGACGCGGAGGACTATCTGCTCAAGATTCAGAACGGCGTGCTGCTCTACTATGAGGGCGAACAGGACGAGCATGCGGATATCACGATCCGCGCCAAGCGGCTGGGCATTTTGGCGATTGCCAACCGCAACGCCGACGCGATGAGCCGGACGATTGACGCGGTAGAGGGCAACGCGGCGCTGTATGACGCGCTCTGCAAGAGCATGACCCAGTTTTCGCTGTATTTCAATATCGTTGAGCCGTAAACCCAAAACAAAATGAAAACGGTGAACCGTTGCCCATGCGGGTTTCGGTTCACCGTTTTTGGTATATGTAGTTTCAAGCAATCCGTTCAGAAGTCAGGTAACGCTTCGCTCCCTGACGATTGATCTTTCTGCTCCGCAGAAATGGGGGAAACGTTGGGCTGCCGCTCAAACCCGCCTGAGGGTCTTAACCCTCAAACTCCCTTCTTTGCTTCGCGCAAAATTAAACCCTTGCGCAGGCCACGAAGTGCCCCGGCTTAACCTCGCGCAGCGGCGGAACGGCCATTTCACATTCCGCGGTGCACTGGTTGCAGCGGGTGCAGAAGCGGCAGTTATCCGGCAGATTGATTGGGCTTTTTACGCTGCCCTGAAGCACGATGCGCTCGCGCTTACGCTCCACCTTCGGATCGGGGATCGGGATGGCGGAAAGCAGCGCCTGCGTATACGGGTGCAGCGGGTTGGCGAACAGCTCGTCGCTGGTGGCCAGCTCGACCAGATTGCCCAGATACATCACGCCGATGCGGTCGCTGATGTGCTTGACCATCGAAAGATCGTGCGCGATGAACAGATAGGTCAGGTTGCGCGACTTTTGCAGCGACTTAAGCAGGTTAATCACCTGCGCCTGAATGGAAACGTCCAGCGCGGAGATCGGCTCGTCCGCGATGACGAAATCCGGGTTGACGGACAGGGCGCGGGCGATGCCGACGCGCTGGCGCTGGCCGCCGGAAAACTCGTGCGGGTAGCGGTTGGCGTGCTCCTCGTCCAGACCGACGCTTTGCAGCAGCTCGACGACCATGCGGGTGCGCTCGGCGTTGTTTTTGGCGAGGTGATGATTGTCGATGCCCTCGGCGACGATATCCATCACCTTCATGCGCGGGTTGAGGGAAGTGTACGGGTCTTGGAAGATCATCTGCATCCGGCGGGAGAGCGTCGCGGCTTCCTTCGCGCTGTGATGCGCGGAAACCTCGATGCCGTCGAAGAGGACGCGCCCCTGCGTCGGGGGATAGAGGCCGATGATCGTGCGGCCGAGCGTGCTCTTGCCGCAGCCGCTTTCACCGACAAGGCCGAACGTCTCGCCCCGGCGAATGGAGAAGGATACGCCGTCCACCGCCTTGAGCAGCTGATTTTTGCCCACGGCAAAGTGGCGGGCGAGATTTTCAATGCGAACCAGTTCCTCAGCCATCAGAACGCCCCCTTTGCGCGCTGGTCATACAGCCAGCAGTAAGCCTTGTGTGTGTCGCTGAAATCGAATTCCGGCGCGGGATA
>CAKTXH010000175.1 GCA_934630975.1 uncultured Clostridia bacterium
CTGCTAATCTGAGCATGATATGAAATTGAGAGGGGCGGGCGCTTCGGCGCCTGCCCCTTTTTTGTGTGGTGGAAGAAAATTTGCGTAGCGAAAATCCCCCGCTCTACGGCGGGGACGGGAACCGCGAACTCCGCTTCGCTCCGTTTGCGTAGCGAAAATCCCCCGCTCTACGGCGGGGGATTTTCTTAGTTCATGAACTTCTTCAATTCATCCATGAAGGTGCTTACATCTTTAAATTCCCTGTACACGGACGCGAAGCGCACGTAGGCGACGGAGTCCAGGTCTTTTAGGTGGCTCATGACGATTTCGCCAATCTTGGTGCTGGAGATTTCTTTTTCTTCGGTGTCGAAGATGTCGCCTTCTACGGCGTCGATCATGGCTTCTAATTTCTCGCTGGCGATGGGACGCTTATAGCAGGCGCGGCGGATGCCGTTGATCAGTTTGTTGCGGTCGTATTGCTCCCGGTTCAGATTTTTCTTGATGACCGTCAGCGGAATGATCTCCACATTCTCATATGTAGTAAATCTCCTTCCGCAGGAATCGCACAATCTTCTGCGGCGGATGGAATTGGTTTCTTCTACTGGTCTTGAATCTACTACTCTTGTATTATCCTGATTGCAATATGGGCATCTCATATGAACTTGTCTCCCTCCTTTTCGCTCCCATGTATCAGCCTTTCAAAACGGACTGAATTTCTTAATTTTTATTATACTTTAAATATAGAAAGTGTGTCAACAAACTCTGGGCATATTTTCAGAATTTTTGCATAATCTCATAAAAAACAGGTATTTTTCATGCGTATCTGCGAATTAAAACAAAAAGAAGTGATCAATATCTGTACCTGCCGTACTTTGGGCTGCCCGGTGGATGTGGAGTTTGACTGCGAAAGCGGGTGTATTACGGCTATTGTGGTTCCGGGACCCGGGAGCTTTTGCTTCTGTTTCTGGGGTCCGGCCAGCGAGTATGTCATTCCCTGGAACTGCATCCGGCAGATTGGGGATGACATTATTTTAGTAGAGATTGATGAAAAGCATTGCTGTAAAAAAGACTAATACAGCCAAATTCAGGCAAAATATAACACCAGTCAGGAGTTACAAACTATGAAACCTGCTAAGCTCATTGCAATATGGTTTTAAATTGTCAAGGGGCAATAATTTTTATATTTTCCCGAAAAAAGAATATTTATCCTCCGGCATGAGAATCATTTTATTAATCCGTTTACTTATGCACAAAAAGGAGGATTCATAAAATGGCACTTAACAAAGTTGAAATTTGCGGAGTTAATACGTCGAAGCTTCCGGTATTGAAAGCAGAGGAAAAAGAGGAACTTTTTCGCCGGATCAAAGAGGGTGATGAAGAGGCCAGGGAGCTTTATATTAAAGGAAATCTGCGGCTTGTTCTCAGTGTGATCAAGCGTTTTTCAGGAAGCAGTGAAAATATGGATGATCTTTTTCAGATCGGGTGTATTGGGTTGATTAAGGCCATCGACAATTTTGACACTACATTGAATGTAAAATTTTCTACTTATGCAGTGCCTATGATCATTGGGGAAATCCGGCGGTATCTCCGGGATAACAACAGTATTCGGGTGAGCCGGTCTTTGCGGGATATTGCTTACCGGGCGATTTATGCGAAAGAGACTTACATGAAGAATAATCTGAAGGAGCCGACCATTGCGGAGATTGCCAACGAGATTGGGATTGAGAAGGAGACCATTGTTTATGCGATGGATGCGATCCAGAATCCGGTGAGTTTGTTTGAGCCGGTTTATACGGAGGGTGGGGATACCCTTTACGTGATGGATCAGATTAGTGATAAGAAGAATCGGGAGGAGAACTGGGTGGAGAATCTTTCTCTGCGGGAGGCTATTAACCGGCTGAATCAGCGGGAGCGGCATATTATTGATCTACGCTTCTACGAAGGGAAAACACAGATGGAAGTGGCACAGGAGATTGGAATTTCCCAGGCGCAGGTCAGTCGTTTGGAGAAAAATGCGCTGAAGACTATGAGGAATTATTTGCGGGCGTAACGTGTATCGTTGCCCGTACGCGCTTTTACAAGGTATATTCACCGCAGACCGGAGCAACGTTCCGGCAAGCTAGCTGGTAACTGCGACTAAGACGCTCAGGAGAGCCTTCGCGCCTAAGTCTCCGTAACCATCGGATCTCGCCTCCACTAAAGACGCTCCTGAAATGGCCTGCTACATGAATCTACCTTGCAAAATCGCTGGTTATCGACAACTGGTAATACAGCAAAAATTAAGTA
>CAKTXH010000176.1 GCA_934630975.1 uncultured Clostridia bacterium
TTGTACACCGCAGGTTTATCTTTCGATAAGCCTATTATATCACGTCAAGGAGGATTTACAAATGTCTGTCATTGACAAAATCAGAGCGAAGGCTGCCGCCGATGTGAAGCACGTCGTGCTGGCTGAGGGCACCGAGCCGCGCACCGTTCAGGCCGCGGAGAAGATCGTGAAGCTGGGTCTGGCCAAGATCACGCTGGTGGGCGCGAAGGCCGAGATCGAGGCGAAGGCCGCCGAGCTGGGCGTTGACCTGACCGGCGTTTCCATCGCCGACCCGGCGACGAGCGAGAAGACCGCTTCCTACGCTGAGCAGCTTTTCCATATCCGCGAAAAGAAGGGCATGACGCTGGAGAAGGCCACCGAGCTGTGCCTGAAGAACACACTGTTCTACGGCACGATGATGCTCAAGATGGGCGACGCGGACGCGATGGTCGCAGGCGCGATCAACACCACCGGCGACGTGCTGCGTCCGGCGCTGCAGATCATCAAGGGCGCTCCGGGCATCAAGACCGTTTCCTCCTGCTTCCTGATGGAAGTGCAGGATAAGAAGTACGGCGACGACGGCGTGCTGGTGTTCGGCGACTGCGCCGTGAACATCGACCCGACCAGCGAGCAGCTGGCCGATATCGCGATCGCTTCCGCGCAGACCGGCAAGGCGCTGCTGGGTCTCGACCCGCGCGTGGCGATGCTCTCCTTCTCCACGAAAGGCTCCGCCAAGCACGAGAACGTGGACAAGGTGGCCAACGCCGTGAAGCTGGTGCACGAGCAGGCGCCGGAACTGAACGTGGACGGCGAGATGCAGGCCGACGCGGCGCTGGTCTCCACCGTCGGCGACCTCAAGTGCCCGGGCAGCCCGGTTGCCGGCAAGGCGAACGTGCTGGTCTTCCCGGATCTGCAGGCGGGCAACATCGGCTACAAGCTGGTGCAGCGTCTGGGCAACGCGAAGGCCATCGGCCCGGTCATCCAGGGTCTGGCCAAGCCGGTCAACGACCTTTCCCGCGGCTGCTCCGTCGAGGACATCGTGGACGTCGTGGCCATCGCGGCGGTCAAGGCGCAGGCTTAATCGACTGATTGCGCGCGGTCGTCTCACAAGCGGCGGCCGCGCGTTTTTCCTATCATAAGAAGCAAGGAGATACTTCCCATGAAGATTCTGGTCATCAACGCTGGCTCTTCCTCCCTGAAGTTCCAGCTCATCGACATGGACGACGAGTCCGTCAAGGCGAAGGGCCTGGTCGAGCGCATCGGCATCGAGGGCACGCACTTCAAGCAGACCGTGCTGGGTACGGACAAGGTGATCGAGTTCACCCGCAACATGAAGGATCACACCGAGGCGATTTCCGCCGTCCTCTCCGCGCTGACGGACAAGGACAACGGCGCGATTGCTTCGCTGGACGAGATCGGCGCGTGCGGCCACCGCGTGCTCCACGGCGGCGAGACGTTCAAGAACTCTGTGCTGGTGACGGAAGAGACGATGAAGGGCATCGAGGATCTCGTGCCGCTCGGCCCGCTGCATCAGCCGGCGAACATCGCGGGCATCAAGGCCTGCCAGGCGGTCATGCCGACCAAGCCGAACGTCGCGGTGTTCGACACGGCTTTCCACCAGACCATGCCCAAGAAGGCGTTCCTCTACGGCGTGCCGTATGAGTACTACACGAACCTGAAGGTTCGCCGCTACGGCTTCCACGGCACCAGCCACCGCTTCATCGCGGGCGAAACGCCGAAGTACCTGGGCAAGAAGCCGGAGGACTGCAAGTTCATCATCTGCCATCTGGGCAACGGCTCTTCCCTGAGCGCGATTGTCGGCGGCAAGGTTGTGGATACCTCGATGGGCCTGACGCCGCTCGAGGGCGTGCTGATGGGCACGCGTTCCGGCGACGTTGATCCGGCGGTGCTGGAGTACATCATGGACAACACCGGCATGGACATCCACCAGATGCTCAACTGCCTGAACAAGAAGAGCGGCTTTGCCGGCCTCTCCTGCTCGAGCGACATGCGCGATGTGAAGGCCGCCGCCGAGAAGGGCGACGAGCAGGCGCAGGCCGCGCTGGACGTGTGGACCTACCGCATCCAGAAGTACATCGGCGCGTACAATGTGGCAGTGGGCGGCGCGGACGCGATCGTCTTCACGGCGGGCATCGGCGAGAACGACTGCGAAGCCTGCGAGCACGTGATCAACGGCCTGAGCTTCATGGGCGTGAAGATCGACCCGGCGAAGAACAAGCGCGGCACGGTCGGCATCATCAGCACGGACGATTC
>CAKTXH010000177.1 GCA_934630975.1 uncultured Clostridia bacterium
GAAAGCGAGATCAGCCTGCCGATGTATTCGACGCTGGGCGTGAAGAACGCGGAATACGTCGCGGACGCGGTGCTGGACATCGTGAAGAAGTACAGAAAGTAAAGGACGGGCGGGACGCTGTCCCGCACCCTGCCCGAAACCTGAGGTTTCGGGGCTTCCTGCATGCTTTATTGCTTCGCAATAAAGGAAAAAAGACGCAATTAAATATAAAAATCACAAAGAGAACCTGAAAACAAAACCGGGTTCTCTTTTTTTGATGCGAAAATTTGTGAAAAATACGCGAATATCCGCATGCATTTTTCCGCAGAAGAATGGGAAAACTAACGGTCATCGCCCGAATAAAACGAGAATCCGGCAGGATTCACAAAACAAAGACAAGAAGCTTGTTGAAATGGAATTTGTTTAAAGTTTGACAAATTGCCGCAAAACGCGTATAATGCACATCGTCAAGGAAATAACAAAGACGCATCAACCAACCCGAGCAATCAGGAGGATGAACGATATGCAGGAATTCAGGCCGATCGACTGTGTGGAAGCGCTTCAGGAGCGCATGACCCTTATGCGCAAGGCGCAGCACGAGTTTGCGAAGTTCACGCAGGAGCAGGTGGATCACATCTTCTTCGAAGCGGCGATGGCGGCCAACAAGGCGCGCATCCCGCTGGCCAAAATGGCGGTTGAGGAAACCGGCATGGGCGTGATGGAGGATAAGGTCATCAAGAACCACTACGCCAGCGAGTATATCTACCATGCCTACCGCAACACGAAGACGGTCGGCGTGCTGGAGGAAGACCCGGCGTTCGGCATCAAGAAGATCGCCGAGCCGATCGGCCTTGTCGCGGCGGTCATCCCGACGACGAACCCGACCTCCACGGCGATTTTCAAGGCGCTGCTGTGCCTCAAGACCCGCAACGCGATTCTCATCAGCCCGCACCCGCGCGCCAAGAAGTGCACCGCGGAAGCCGCGCGCATCGTTTACGAGGCGGCGGTCAAGGCGGGCGCGCCGGAAGGTATCATCGGCTGCATCGAATTCCCGAGCCTCGAGCTGACGGGCGAACTGATGCATGAGGCGGACATCATCCTCGCGACCGGCGGCCCGGGCATGGTGCACGCGGCGTATTCCTCCGGCAAACCGGCGCTGGGCGTCGGCGCGGGCAACACGCCGGTCATTATCGACGAAACGGCGGATATCAAGCTGGCCGTCAACTCGATCATCCATTCCAAGACGTTTGACAACGGCATGATCTGCGCTTCCGAGCAGAGCGTGACGGTGCTGGACAGCGTTTACGACGAGGTGCGCGCGGAGTTTGCGCGCCGCGGCTGCTACTTCCTCCAGGGCGACGAGCTGGATAAGGTGCGCCACACGATTTTGATCAACGGCGCGCTGAACGCGAAGATCGTCGGCCAGAGTGCGCACATCATCGCCGCGCTGGCGGGCGTGGATGTGCCGGAGGAGACAAAGATCCTCATCGGCGAGGTGGAGAGCGTCGAGCTTTCCGAAGAGTTCGCGCACGAGAAGCTTTCCCCGGTGCTGGCGATGTACCACGCGAAGGACTTCGACGAGGCGCTGGATAAGGCCGAAAAGCTCGTTTGCGACGGCGGCCACGGCCACACCGCCTCCCTGTACATCCATCCGGCGCAGAAAGAGAAGATCATGAAGCATGCCGAGCGCATGGAGGCCTGCCGCATCGTGATCAACACGCCGTCGAGCTTCGGCGGTATCGGCGACCTGTATAACTTCAAGATGGCGCCGTCGCTGACGCTGGGCTGCGGCACGTGGGGCGGCAACTCCGTTTCCGAAAACGTCGGCGTGAAGCACCTGCTCAATGTCAAAACCGTTGCCGAGAGGAGAGAGAACATGCTCTGGTTCCGCGCGCCGCAGAAGGTGTATTTCAAGAAGGGCTGCATGCCGGTGGCGCTCGACGAGCTGGGCACGGTGATGGGCAAGAAGAAATGCTTCATCGTCACCGATACGTTCCTTTACAAGAACGGCTATGTCGCCCCGATCGAGGAAAAGCTCGATCAGCTTGGGATTCAGCATACCTGCTTCTACGACGTTGCGCCCGATCCGAACCTCTCTTCCGCGCTCAAGGGCGCGCAGGCGATGCGCCTGTTCGAGCCGGACTGCATCATCGCGCTGGGCGGCGGCTCGGCGATGGACGCGGGCAAGATCATGTGGGTGATGTACGAGCA
>CAKTXH010000178.1 GCA_934630975.1 uncultured Clostridia bacterium
ATTTTGCGGACGAGCGCCTGCGAGCCGTGGCAGTGGATCTCCGCGACGTCCTCCCGCGTGTAGCTGTGCGGCGCGCGCATGAGCACGGCCATCGCCTCATCCGCGACCTCGCCGCCTTCCATCACATAGCCGTAAGTCAGCATGCGGTTGGCCAGCGGCTTTCCGTTTTTCGCCCGGAACACGCGCGCCAAAATCCGCTGGCAGTCCGCCCCGCTTACGCGCACAATGGCCACGCCGCCCTCTCCCGCCGCCGTCGCCTGCGCCGCGATGGTATCCCGATTCTGAAACATGTGCCCCTCCTCCTTGCCGATCCCGAAGTTTTTTTCGATTATACCACAGCTTTGTGCGGTTGAAAAGCGCGCAAACCGGGCGCTTTCCTTCATCGAACCTGCCAAAAAGCGTCGGCTTGGCGAACTTTTTCCCGGCTTCTCTTGATTTCGCGCGGGAAACTGTGTAGAATAGGGGGTATGGCTTACGTCCCTTTGCGGACGGCTTGTTTTTCTTCACAACCATAAGGAGGTTCCGCATCCGATGCAAAATGTGCAGCGAATTGTTCTGGTGGACTTCGGCGCGCAGTATACCCAGCTGATTGCCCGCCGTGTGCGCGAGGCCAAGGTTTTCTGCGAGGTCGTCTCCTATCTGACGCCGCTTTCCGAAATTCTTGAAAAGAAGCCGGTGGGCATCATCCTCTCCGGCGGCCCCGCCTCCGTGCTCGACGCGGACGCGCCGCATATCGACCCGGCCATCTATGAGCAGGGCATCCCGGTTCTGGGCATCTGCTACGGCATGCAGCTGACGGCCTATACCCTCGGCGGCACCGTCGAGCGCGCCGCTCAGCGCGAATATGGCCGCGTGCCGGTCGATTTCGACGTGAACAGCCCACTGTTCGCCGGCATGAAGGCGCAGTCCATCGCATGGATGAGCCACACCTTCCACGTCACCCGCGCGCCGGAGGGCTTTACCTCCATCGCCCACAGCGAAAACTGCGCGTTCTGCGCGATGGCGAACCCGGAAAAGCGCATCTACGCGGTGCAGTTCCACCCGGAAGTCACGCACAGCGAAGAGGGCCAGAAGGTCATCGCCAACTTCCTCTACAACGTCTGCGGCTGCACGGGCGACTGGACGATGAGCACCTTCATCGACAACGCCATCGCCTCCATCCGTGAGCAGGTCGGCCCGAACGGCCGCGTGATGCTCGGCCTTTCCGGCGGCGTGGATTCCTCTGTCGCGGCGGCGCTGATTTCCCGCGCCATCGGCGAGCGCCTGACCTGCGTTTACGTCGATCACGGCTTCATGCGCAAGAATGAAACCGAATCCGTCCGCGAGGTCTTCACCACCCAGTTCCCGGTGAATCTGGTCATCGTGGACGCGCGCGACCGCTTCCTGACCAAGCTGGCGGGCGTTTCCGACCCGGAGACGAAGCGCAAGCTGATCGGCGGCGAGTTCGTCTACTGCTTCGCCGACGAGGCCAAGAAGCTCGAGGGCGTGGAATTCCTCGCGCAGGGCACTATTTACCCGGACGTGATCGAGTCCGGCTCGGTCAAGGGCAGCGCGGTGATCAAGTCTCACCACAACGTCGGCGGCCTGCCGGCCGACGTGCGCGCGAAGTTCACCGGCGGTCTAGTCGAGCCGCTGCGCATGCTGTTCAAGGACGAAGTGCGCAAGGTCGGCGAGGAGCTGGGCATGCCGCACGACATGGTTTGGCGTCAGCCGTTCCCCGGCCCGGGTCTGGCGATCCGCATCATGGGCGATATCACGACGGACAAGCTGGAAACCGTCCGCGAAAGCGACGCGATTCTGCGCGAAGAGGTTGCGCTGGCCGGTCTTGACCGCGACGTCAACCAGTATTTCACCGTGCTGACCAACACCCGCACCGTCGGCGTCATGGGCGACGAACGCACGCACGACTTCGTGCTCGCCATCCGCGCCGTAACGACCGACGACTTCATGACCGTCGATTGGGCGCGCCTGCCCTACGACCTGCTCGCCAAGGTCAGCGCGCGAATCGTCAATGAAGTGCCGCGCGTCAACCGCGTCGTGTATGATATTACCACCAAGCCGCCGGCAACGGTGGAGTGGGAATAATCCGAAACGGTCAAAAAAGTCAAGTATTGTTCAGTTTTTGATCCCATCAAAAGCCAAATGATACG
>CAKTXH010000179.1 GCA_934630975.1 uncultured Clostridia bacterium
GAAGTGGACTCGAACCACCGACCTCCCGCTTATCAGGCGGGTGCTCTAACCGACTGAGCTATCAATCCGAACAAAAAGGATTATAACGCATCCGGCAATTCCTGTCAATACCTTTTTGACATTTTTTTCGGAAAAGGAGAGAAGTTTGAAACAAAAAAGCCGCTTTCAAGCGAAAGCGGCCGGAAAACGGGCGAAAATCACTCGCCGTAGGTGATGGTCACGTTGTCCTTGACGAACTTGGAGAGGCGATGGATGCCCAGCAGGTCGCTGACGGCCTCGACGATCATCACAATGCCGATGGCCATCATCAGCATATCGCCGTAGAGCGTCGGGTAAACGACGATGGTGATGGCCAGCACGAGCGTCACGATAGCGGAGATCAGCATCAAGAACCAGCGCTCAAAGCCGTAGCTTTTGAGGGTAAAAGCGCGCTTGATGCCGCAGATGCTGCTGACCATGATCAGCAGGCCGAGCACGATGAACAGGAACTTCGCCAGAAAATCCGGGCTGAACAGCGAATACGCGCCGAACGCCGTCGCGCAGATGCCGATGAGCAGCTCAAGCGAGTAGGCGACCGTGCCGCGCGAGAAGACGAAGGAGAGGACGTTGAACAGGCCGAAAATCGTGATGCCTGCGCCGACGAGGATGCACAGCAGCTGGGTCACGTGGGCGGGCGCAAAGAGCATGATGCAGCCGAGCACCAGATCGACGACGGCGGCCAGCGTAAAGCTCATCTTGATCTCCTTAGCCGCGCTGCGAAGGGGAAAATCATTGTTTTTCATGGGAAAAACCTCCTGAAATCATGATATATGGAAAAAGAGAACGCGAAGCGGAGAACCGCAGGGCTTATCCGCGGAAAGAGATTCGACATTTTCCGAAAAAAATCCTATCGCGTCAGCCCCAAATTCCCAGTTTTTTACATTATTATAAACAGGGAAACGGGGTGCGTCAAGCCTGAGCCGCTGACCGGCGGTCAAGAAACGGTGAAGAAAATCCCCGCACATTGACATTGAAGGCCGCAAACTATATAATAAACTTGAAATCATAGCGGCATCATGCCCTGCGGCATGGGACGACGGTGGAGGAAGAAAGTTATGCAGACCAAATCTGCGAAGAAAAAGGTGCGGAGCCTGCGCATTATTATTGTGGGCTGCGGCAAGGTCGGCCATACGCTGACCGAGCAGTTGGTGCGCGAAGGGCACGACGTTACCATTGTGGATACAAGCGAGCGCGTGGTGCGCGATACGACGGACGCGTTTGACGTGATGGGCATCCGGGGCAACGGCGCGAGCCTGAGCGTGCTGATGGAGGCCGGACTTCAGGAGGCCGATCTGGTGATTGCCGTCACGGGTTCGGACGAGCTGAATCTGCTTTGCTGCACGATCGCCAAAAAAGCGGGCGGCGAGCTGGCAGCCATCGCGCGCGTGCGCAACCCGGATTACAGCGAAGAGCTGTCGTATCTGCGCCAGCAGCTCGGCCTTTCGATGATCATCAACCCGGAGCTGGAGGCCGCGCAGGAGATTGCGCGCCTGCTTTCCCGCCCGCAGGCGCTGACGGTCAGCTCGTTCGCCAAGGGCCACGCGGAATTGGTGCGCTTCAAAATCCCGAAGGGGAGCATTTTGCATGGCCGCCGCGTGATGCAGCTGGATGATATCTTCCACTTCGGCTATCTGGTCTGCGCGGTGGAAAACGAAGGGCACGTCGTCATCCCCGGCGGCTCGACGATGCTGCACGAGGGCAACGACATCACGATTTTGGCCTCCTCCCGCGAAGCGCACCACATCTTCGAGAGCATCGGGATGTATCAGAACACGGTGAAAAGCTGCATGATCATCGGCGGCGGCAAATCTTCTTATTATCTGGCCAAACAGCTCATCGAGCAGAAGCTGGAAGTCAAGATCATCGAATCGAACAAGGAGCGCTGCGACGAGCTGAGCACGCTGCTGCCCGAGGCGCTGGTGATCTGCGGCGACGGCGGCGACGAAGAACTGCTCAAGGAGGAGGGCATCGGTTCGGCGGAGGCGTTCGTGCCGCTGACGGGTCTGGACGAGGAGAACATTCTGCTGACGCTCTTCGCCAAGCGCGTGCCGGGGCTGAAAACCATCACCAAAATCAACCGCATCACGTTCAACGACGTGATCGACGGGCT
>CAKTXH010000180.1 GCA_934630975.1 uncultured Clostridia bacterium
ATCAGCGCCTTTTTCCGCTCATAATCCCGGCTGGGCGTTTCCCCGAAAATCTCAAACATCATCGGCCAGAACGCGTTTCTCGGGTGCGCGTAATACTGCGCATCCTCGAGGGATTTAACGCTGGGCATCGAGCCGACAATCAGCACCCGCGGATGATTTCCGTATATCGGTTCAAAAGATTTGCAGTGCATATTACCTCTCCGTCAGCCTACGGCTGACACCTCCCCTTAAAAGGGGAGGTGTTGGGTTAGCGCTCCTTAGCTTTCCTTTTAAGGGAAGCTGTCGAGCAAAGCGAGACTGAAGGGTGATTATACCTGCTCAATATCGAACGCCGCCGCGCGCCCCATGCGGTTCATCACGGCCAGGCCGATGCCCGCCGTATCGACCGCCTCGCAGAGCGCCACCGTGTCCCCGCGTTCGTCCAGTTCGCGCAGCGCGGCGAACAGCCTTGCCGCCGCCTCCTGCGGGCGCTTTTCGCTGCCCAGGCTGATAAACGTGCGCCCTCCGTAGTTGTGCTCGTCCAGTCCCAGAATCGCCACGCGCTCGCCCTTGTCCGTCTGCTCGTCGTAACGCTTGCAGATCGCCGCGACGACATGTTCCGGCGTGCCGCTGAAAATGACCGCCTTTGCCTTCGGCGCATAATGCTTGTATTTCATGCCCGGCGAGCGCGCCACGTCGCCTTCCTTGAGCGGGCTCATCACGTGCTCGTCCACGCGGACATGCCCGAGCACGCGCTCCACCATTTCCGGCGTGATTCCGCCCGGACGCAGGATGACCGGCACGTCGCCCGTCGCGTCGATCACGCTGGATTCCACGCCGACCTGACACGCGCCGCCGTCCAGAATCAACGGAATCCGCCCGTCCATGTCCTCCAGCACATGCAGCGCCGTTGTCGGGCTGGGTCGGCCGCTTCGGTTAGCGCTCGGCGCGGCAATCGGGCGGCCAGCCGCGCGAATCAGCGCCCGCGCGTCCGCGTTGGAGGGCAGGCGGATGCCCACCGTATCCAGCCCCGCGCTGACCGCGTTGGGGATGCAGTCCGCCTTGGGCAGAATCAGCGTCATCGGCCCCGGCCAGAACGCTTCCATCAGCTTCCGCGCGGCGGCGGGAATCGCGCGCACCAGCGGCGGAATTTCCTCCACGCAGGAGACGTGCGTGATCAGCGGGTTATCCTGCGGCCTTCCCTTCGCTTCAAAAATCTTGACGACGGCGTCCGCGTCCAGCGCGTTTGCGCCGAGGCCGTAAACCGTCTCCGTCGGGAAACCGACCAGTTCGCCCTCGCGGATGAGCCTTGCGCCCAGCGCGATGGCCTCTTCATTCACCTTGAGCAGCTGTGTTTTCATCGTTTTATCCTCTTTGCTGTTCGCCCTGCCCCAACGCGCGCAGCTGCTCCTGCTGTTCGGCGTAGATGAGCGGGTCGATGATATCGTCCATGTCGCCATCGACAAACGCGTCGATGGTGTAAATCGTCTTGCCGATGCGGTGATCGGTCACGCGGCCTTCGTTGAAGTTATAGGTGCGGATGCGCTCGCTGCGGTCGCCCGTGCCCACCTGCGCCCGGCGGTCGCTGGCGTAAGCCGCGTCCTTTTCTTCCTGCAATTTTTCGTAGAGCCTTGCACGGAGAACGCGCATCGCCTTTTCCTTATTCTTGAGCTGGCTCTTTTCGTCCTGACAGGTCACGACGATCCCGCTTGGGATATGCGTGATGCGCACGGCGCTGTCCGTCTTGTTGATATACTGCCCGCCGTGGCCGGAAGCGCGGTAAACGTCGATGCGCAGATCGTCGGGGTTGATCTTCACGTCAACCTCCTGCGCCTCGGGCAGCACGGCGACCGTCGCGGTGGAGGTCTGCCGCTTGCCGTTGCTTTCCGTCACCGGGATGCGCTGAACGCGGTGCACGCCGCTCTCGTATTTCAGGCGGCTGAACGCGTTTTCCCCTGTGATGGCGAAAACCGCCTCCTTCACGCCGCCCAGCTCGGTCATGTTGGCCTCGATCATCTCGGTTTTCCAGCCGTGCCGCTCGGCGTAACGCATGTACATCCGCATCAGCATCGCGCCGAACAGCGCCGCCTCCTCGCCGCCCGCGCCGCCGCGGATTTCCATCACGACGTTCTTTTCCGCGTTCGGGTCTTTGGGCAGAAGCAGCAG
>CAKTXH010000181.1 GCA_934630975.1 uncultured Clostridia bacterium
CCCTTGGTCGCGCGGCGAACGTTATACAGGTTCATGCGGTTCGTGCCCGCGCCGAGCACGCCGCGCATGCCCGCCGTACCAAAGGACAGCTCGGTATAGAAGCGATCCTCAATTTCCTTTTCGTCGCCCGCGATGGCCTTCAGCTCATCGACGGTCGCCTGGTCGTTTGCGAATTCCTTGAGCCAGGTTTCGTATACGTCACGATACGTCATGGTTTTCATCCTCCGTCTCGTTTGTCATGCTTTCCTCCGCTCATGCGGAATATGGAAGCCTTCACCCCAATTATAATGCAGGATACACGATTTTAAAAGAGGATTTTTGCCATTTTGCTCGATTTTTGTGCAGGTTTTGTGGTTTTTTCCTTGTTCTTCGGCTCTAAACCGATTATAATGGAAGCGTAAACTAAAAACGCGGGTCATGCGGCCCGGAATCGTGACGGAGGAACACCATGAAAACGAATTGGGATTTGACCGTTTTTTACAAGGATTTTGACGATCCGGCCTTCAAGGCGGATTTGAGCGGGCTGGATGCGTCCATCGCCGCGTTGACCGAGGCCATCGCCGCGCCGGGCGAGGACGAGGCCGCCAAGCTGACCGCGTTGGTCGGCCAAATTGAAGCGCTGAGCATGACCTTTCAGCGCCTGATGCTGATGGTCGAGCTGACGCTTTCCGTGGACGCCCAGAACAAGCCCGCCAACGCCGCGATGGCGCCGCTGATGCGCTCGGCCATGCTGTCCAACCAGGCGAGCAACGCGCTGGGGCGCTATCTGGCTTCGCTCGACAACCTAAGCGAGCTGGTCAAGGCGAACGAAACGCTTGCCTCCCGCGCCTTTGCGCTGCTGGAGCTGGCCGAAAACGCCAAGCATCAGCTCCCGGAAGCCCTCGAAGAGCCGGTGATGAAGATGCAGCTTTCCGGCGGGCAGGCGTTCTCCCATCTTCGCGACAAGCTGGACGCGACGCTGACGGTCGATTACGACGGCAAAGCGATTCCGCTTTCCGCCGCCCGCGCGAAGGCTTACGACGCGGACGCCGACGTGCGCCGCAAGGCCTACGACGCCGAGCTGGCCGCGTATAAGAAGATCGAAATCCCGATGAGCTACTGCCTCAACAACATCAAGGCCGAGGGCGAAACCATGGCGCAGCTGCGCGGTTACAAGGGCGTGCTGGATATGGCGCTGGCGCACTCCCGCATGGATGAAAAGACGCTCGACGCGATGTGGACGGCCATCCGCGAGGCGCTGCCGGAGCTGCGCGAATACTTCAAGGCGAAAGGCCGCCTGCTCGGCCACAAGAACGGCCTGCCGTTCTACGACCTCTTCGCGCCGGTCGGCCATGCCAGCCGCACCTACACCGTCGAGGAGGCGCGCGCGCTGCTGCTCGACCTGTTCGGCCGCTTCTGCCCGGAGATGGGCGACATGATGCGCACCGCGTTTGACGAGGGCTGGATTGACATGTACCCGCGCGAGGGCAAGAGCGGCGGCGCGTTCTGCGCCGGTTATTACGAGAAGAACATCAGCCGCGTGATGACCAACTTCGCGGGCAGCGCCTCCGACGTGAGCACGCTGGCGCACGAGCTGGGGCATGCGTTCAACAACCGCATGCTGCGCCATAAGCCGCTGATGATGAACGACACGCCGATGCCGCTGGCCGAAACCGCCTCCACCTTCAACGAGACGCTGCTCATCGCGCAGATGCTCAAGGACGCCACGCCGGAGGAGGAGCTGACGCTGCTGGATTCCTGCCTCGTCGAGCAGACGCAGACGATGGTGGATATCTACTCCCGCTTCCTGTTCGAGCAGAAAGTCGTCGCCGCGCAGGCCGATCACGCGCTGGATGTGGACGAGCTGAAGGAAACCATGCTCTGGGCGCAGGATCAGAGCTACGGCGACGGCCTCGATCCCGAGTTCCGCCATCCGTACATGTGGGCCTGCAAGAGCCACTACTACTCCCCGGATGTGCACTTCTACAACTTCCCGTATGCCTTCGGCGGCCTGTTCGCGCGCGGCCTGTATGCGCGCTATGAGCAGGAGGGCGAAGCGTTTGTGCCGGTCTACTGCGACCTGCTCTCCCGCTTCGGCAGCGATACCATCGCCAACGTCACCGCCAGCGTCGGCATCGA
>CAKTXH010000182.1 GCA_934630975.1 uncultured Clostridia bacterium
TAGGCCATCGTCATGAATGTGGTGATGCCCGCCATGATTTCGGTCTTGGCGGTGGTTTTGTGTTTGCTCAGCTGAAAGACTTTCTCAAACACAGTTTTCATTCCCTTCTCTTCTTCTTTCGTTCCCCCACGCTTTCTTCCGGGAGAAGCCCTATTTTAGCACACTTGCGCGGGCGTTTTCAATCTTTTTCCGAATTTTTATCAAGGTTCTTTTATGGAATGTTCGTGTTTTATGCTTATCTGTCCGAAATGCAAAACCGGACGCGCAGCGCCCGCCCCGCCGCGCCATTTCTTGGCCGCCGCAGGGGCGCGCATTGCGCGTCCGATTTATGATGTGCTCTTTCCGCCGCCCTCTAAGGGAGAAACCTTATCCCAGCATCTTTCGAAGGCTGGCGCGTAAAGCCGGGCGTTACGCCATCAGTTTCTTGCACGCTTCAACCAGCTCGGCGTTCTCCTTGGCGGAATCCTCCGGGTTCTTGGCGTTCGTGTTGACGTAGAGCTTGATCTTCGGCTCCGTGCCGGACGGGCGGATGCAGACCCACGCGTCATCCACCAGCTCAAAATAGAGCACGTCGCTCTTGGGCAGGCCCGCAGCGGTCACATTGCCTTCGCAGTCGGTGCGGGTATCGGCCAGATAATCGCGAACCGCCAGCACCTTCTTGCCCGCCAGCTCCTTCGGCGGGTTCTCGCGCAGGTTCTTCATGATCTCCTTCATCTTCGCCACGCCGTCCTTGCCCGGCAGGGTGACGGAAACGACCTTCTCGACGTAATAGCCGTAGGTCTTGTAGATTTCCTGAAGGATGTCGTAGAGCGTCTTGCCCTGCGTCTTCGCCCATGCGGCGGCCTCCGCAATCAGCAGGGAGGCGTTCACGCCGTCCTTGTCGCGCACGAAGGTGGAGGACAGGAAGCCGTAGCTCTCTTCAAAGCCGAAGACGAAGGTGTGGTCGCCCTTATCCTGGAACTGCTGAATCTTTTCGGCAATCCACTTGAAGCCCGTCAGCGTGTTGAAGCAGACGAGACCGAAGCTCTCGGCGATCTTGCGCGCCAGCTCGGTGGAGACGACGGACTTGACCACCGCGCCGTCCGCCGGGAGATTGCCCAGCGCCTTGCGGCTCTTGAGGATGTAATACAGCAGCACGCAGCCGATCTGGTTGCCGGTCATCAGGTAATACTTGCCCGCGTCGTCCTTGACGGCGATGCCCACGCGGTCGCAGTCCGGGTCGGTGCCGAAGATGCAGTCCGCGCCCACTTCGTCCGCCAGTTTCATCGCCAGCGTGAAGGCCGCCGGATCCTCCGGGTTCGGCACCTTGACGGTGGAGAAGTTCGGATCGGGCAGTTCCTGCTCCTTGACGACGTAGACGTTTTCGATGCCGATTTCCTTGAGGATGCGGCGGACGGGCTTGTTGCCCGAGCCGTGAATCGGCGTATAGACGATCTTGAGTTCCTTGCCCGCGGTCTTCATCAGCTCAGGCTGGACGGAAAGCGTCTTGACCTGCGCGATGTAGTCGTCATCCACTTCCTTGTTGCCGATGATTTGCAGCAGACCCTTGGCCTTGGCCTTCGCCTCGGCCTCGTCCATCTCCACCGCGTCCTCGTAGCGGTTGGCGCGGATGCGCGCGAGCACCTGATCGGCGTACTCCGGCGGCATCTGCGCGCCGTCCTCCCAGTAGACCTTGTAGCCGTTGTACTGCGGCGGGTTGTGGCTGGCGGTGATGACAATGCCCGCGATGGCGTGCAGATGGCGCACCGCGTAGGAGAGAATCGGCACCGGGCGCAGCTCGTCGAACAGATACACGTGGATGCCCTCGTGGCAGAGCACGAGCGCGGAAGCCTTCGCGAACTCCGGGCTCATCCGGCGGGAGTCATACGCGATGACCACGCCGCGCTGGCGGTATTCCGGGTTCTGGCTGTTGATATAATCGGCAAATCCCTTGGTCGCGCGGCGAACGTTATACAGGTTCATGCGGTTCGTGCCCGCGCCGAGCACGCCGCGCATGCCCGCCGT
>CAKTXH010000183.1 GCA_934630975.1 uncultured Clostridia bacterium
TATCCGTTTGAAAACAAGGAGCAGTTCGAGCGCCGCTTCCCGGCGGACTTCATCTCCGAGGCCATCGACCAGACGCGCGGCTGGTTCTATACGCTGCTGGCGATTTCGACCTGCATGTTCGATACCAACCCGTTCAAGAACTGCATCGTGATGGGTCACGTGCAGGATAAGGACGGCAAGAAGATGAGCAAGCATATCGGCAACACCGTCGATCCGTGGAGCGTGCTCAACACGCAGGGCGCAGATGCCGTGCGCTGGTTCTTCTACAACAACGCCGCGCCGTGGATGCCCAACCGCTTCCACGCCAAAGCCATCGACGAGACGACCCGCAAGTACATGGGCACGCTGTGGAACACCTACGCGTTCTTCATCCTCTATGCGGAGATCGACCAGTTCAACCCGAAGGAGCATCCGCTCGACAAGGTGCAGCTGACGCTGATGGACAAGTGGATCCTCTCCCGCCTGAATTCCCTCGTCCGCGAGGTGGACGGCGACCTGAACGAGTACAAGATCTTCGAGGCTTCCCGCGCGATGACGGATTTTGTGGATGATCTGTCCAACTGGTATGTCCGCCGCAGCCGCGAGCGCTTCTGGGGCAAGGGCATGGCCGGCGACAAGGAGGCCGCGTTCGCGACGCTCTATCACGTTCTGGAGACGATGAGCCGCCTGACCGCGCCGTTCACGCCGTTCATGGCCGAGAGCATGTACCGCAACCTCGTCTGCTCCATCGACAAGGACGCGCCGATCTCCGTCCACATGACGGATTTCCCGACCTGCGACGAGCAGTATATCAACGTCGAGCTGGAGCAGCACATGCGTGACCTGCTGGAGGTCGTCGTGCTGGGCCGCAGCTGCCGCAGTGAAAGCGGCCTGAAGGTGCGCCAGCCGCTCTCCCGCATGATCGTCAGCGGCGCGACCCTGCCGCAGGATCTCTGCGCGCTGGCCGAGGATGAGCTGAACGTGAAGGACGCCGTCTTTACCGACGACACCACCGCCTTCATGACCTACCAGCTTAAGCCGCAGATGCGCACGCTGGGCAAGAAATACGGCAAGCTGCTCAAGGCCATCGGCGAGAAGCTCGCCATGCTGGACGGCAACGAGGTCGTCGCGGGCTTTGAGAAGGGCGAGCTGCTCCGCTTTGAGCTGGACGGCACGCTCATCGAGCTGGAAAAGGACGACGTGCTGACCGCGCCGATGAAGAAGCCGGGCTACGTCGTGGCGACCGATCGCGGCGTGACCGTCGCGCTGGATACCAACCTGACCGAAGAGCTGGTTGCCGAGGGCTTCGCGCGCGAGGTGATCTCCAAGCTGCAAACAATGCGCAAGGAAGCGGGCTTCGAGGTCGTTGACCGCATCCATGTCACTGTCAAGACGGCGGACGAGAAGCTGGCGCAGATTGTGGAGCAGAACGCGGAAGCGATTGAGCGCGGCGTGCTGGCGCTTGACGTGAAGCTGGGCGACGCGCCGGAGGGCGCTTACGTCCGCGATTGGAGCATCAACGGCGTGGATGCGACGCTGAGCGTGACCAAGGCCTAACCAAAACATAAAAGGAAACCATGAAAAAAATCGTAATCGCTGGCGCGGGGGCATATTTCTTTGCCCCCGCGATTTTCGAAGATTTGTTTGTTCGCTTCCGTATGGAGGCGGAATATTGGATAGTGGACGCCGACCTCGACATGGCGGAGCTTTCCGCGCGCGGGGCGCAGGCGCTGGCGCGCGCTTTCGGCGTGCAGGCGCGGTTCTACTACACCACCCAGCTGCAAAAGGCGGCGTTTTCCGCCGACGCGGTGATCCTCTGCTCGGATTTCCTCGACGAGGAAGCCTGGAAGAAGGATTTTGAATCGCTGGATGCGGTCGGGCTGGGCAAGCAGGTTCGCCTGCGCGGCGGCCTCGGCGGCGCGATGCAGACCATGCGCGCGGTCGGCTTTGTCTGCGATCTGGCGGATCAGATGCGCGAGGAATGTCCCGGCGCGCCGCTCATCCTCTGTTCGAGCGG
>CAKTXH010000184.1 GCA_934630975.1 uncultured Clostridia bacterium
CGTGATCTTGCCGCTGCCCAAATCCAGCCCGCGAAAGACCTGCCGCGAATCCGCCGAGATGATCTCCCCGTCAAACGTCTTCGCCAGCCGCACGCCCAGCGCGCTCTTGCCGGATGCGTTTGTGCCGACGACCGCCACAACCTTTGGTTTATTCATGTTGCTTCCCCTTTATCTTGCGTTCCCGTTCCAATTCGTTCAGCAGCGCCTCGCAGCCCGCGTCAATCTCTTCATACACCACATCGTAACGATCGGTATACCACGGGTCCTCGATCTCCCGCGCCTCGCCGGTATAGGCCATCAGCAGCGCGATTTTATGCTGCGGGTCGCCGCCGAAAATGCGCTCCATGCGCCGCAGATTCTCCCTGTCCATGCCGATAAACAGATCGTATCGGTCGTAATCCGCTTTTCCGAGCTGCCACGCACGGTGCCCGCTTCTGGGCAGGCCATGGCGCGCAAGCTCCCGCTGTGTCCCCGGATGCACGGGATTGCCGATTTCTTCCGCGCTGACCGCCGCCGAATCCATGGCATACGCCCATTCGAGCCGACGTTCCCTGACTTTTGCCGCAAAAACAGATTCCGCCATCGGACTGCGGCAGATGTTGCCGTGGCAGACGAAAAGAATGCGGGTCATGCCGATGATTTCATTCCCATCCATTCAGATTTTCTCTATTTTATCAGATTTCCCCTCGGAGTTCAACCCATGCAAAAGAGACCGCCCATTTCAAGCGGTCTCTCCGGCTTGTTGACATAAACAAACTTGGATTGAATAGCAAAATCAAGAAATTCAGTTATTCTTTCATTTGCGGAAAGGGCTATTCTCCCCCCTTCGGGGGAGAATAGCTTTTTGTCTACACTCTAAAGAGACCGCCCATTTCGAGCGGTCTCTCCGTTATGTTCGTATGAAAAATTACTTCTTCATCGCTTCTTCGACAGCGACGGCAACGGCGACGGTCATGCCGACCATCGGGTTATTGCCAGCGCCGAGGAAGCCCATCATCTCCACGTGCGCCGGGACAGAGGAGCTGCCCGCGAACTGCGCGTCGGAGTGCATGCGGCCCATGGTATCGGTCATGCCGTAAGAAGCAGGGCCGGCGGCCATGTTGTCGGGATGCAGGGTACGGCCCGTGCCGCCGCCGGAAGCGACGGAGAAATACTTCTTGCCGGCCTCGAGGCGCTCCTTCTTGTAGGTGCCTGCGACCGGGTGCTGGAAGCGGGTCGGGTTGGTGGAGTTGCCGGTGATGGAGACGTCGGCGTTCTCGTGCCACATGATGGCCACGCCCTCGCGAACGTCGTCCGCGCCGTAGCAACGCACCTTCGCGCGCTCGCCGTTGGAATACGCGATCTCCTTGACGATGGAAAGCGCATGGTCTTCCTTCACGTCAGCGGAGAGGTAATCGTACTTGGTCTGCACGTAGGTGAAGCCGTTGATGCGGCTGATGATCATCGCCGCGTCCTTGCCCAGGCCGTTGAGGATGACGCGCAGCGGCTTGGTGCGCACCTTGTTCGCGTTCAGCGCGATCTTAATCGCGCCTTCGGCGGCCGCGAAGGACTCGTGGCCCGCGAGGAACGCGAAGCACTCGGTGTTTTCATCCAGCAGCATCGCGCCGAGGTTGCCGTGGCCGAGACCGACCTTGCGCTGATCGGCGACGGAGCCGGGGATGCAGAACGCCTGAAGGCCCTCGCCGATGCGCTTGGCGGCTTCGGCGGCGGTCTTAACGCCTTCCTTCATCGCAATGGCCGCGCCCAGCTCGTAAGCCCACTTCACGTTCTCAAAGCAGATGGGCTGGGTGCTCTCCACGATGGAATACGCGTCCACGCCCTTGGAGTTGGTGTAGGCCTTCACTTCGTCAAAGTTCTTGAAGCCATACTTGTCAAGCACCGGCTGGAGCTGAGGCATACGACCTTCATAGTTTTCAAAAAGAGCCATTGTTTCGCACGCCTC
>CAKTXH010000185.1 GCA_934630975.1 uncultured Clostridia bacterium
TCAAACAGCTCGTCGATGGTCAGCACCTTGCCGATGACCATGTTCGTTTCGATATCCACGCCCATCGCTTTCAGGCCGTCGATTTCCTTCTGCACGATGGCCTTCGGCAGACGGAACTCCGGGATGCCGTAGACGAGCACGCCGCCCGCCAGATGCAGCGCTTCGTAAATCGTAACCTTGTAGCCCAGCTTGGCCAGATCGCCCGCGGCGGTCAGGCCGGACGGGCCTGCGCCGATGACGGCGACCTTGTGGCCGTTCGGGGCGGGCGCCTGCGGATGATCTTCCACATGCTCGCGGTGCCAGTCGGCGACAAAGCGCTCCAGGCGGCCAATGCCGACCGGCTCGCCCTTGATGCCGCGCACGCACTTGCCCTCGCACTGGCTCTCCTGCGGGCAGACGCGGCCGCAGACGGCGGGCAGGGCGGAAGACGCGGTCAGCACCTTATAAGCGCCTTCCATATCCTCGTTGGCGACGCGCTCGATGAACGCGGGGATGTCAATCTGAACCGGGCAGGCGCTGCGGCAGGGCTTCTTGGGGCAGTTCAGGCAGCGCTTGGCCTCGTTCACGGCCATTTCATAGGTGTAACCGAGGGCAACCTCGTCGAAGTTTTTATTGCGAACGTTGGGATCCTGCGAAGGCATCGGGCACTTCTTCGGGTCCATATTGCGCATAACGGCCATGTTACTTGACCTCCTTGTTCATCAGGTTGCAATGCGCCTCGCGGGCGTGCTGCTCAAAGTCGCGGTACATCGTGCTGCGCTTCATGGCCTCGTCGAAATCGACCAGATGGCCGTCGAAGTCCGGGCCGTCCACGCAGGCGAACTTGGTCTCGCCGCCGACGGTCAGGCGGCAGCCGCCGCACATGCCCGTGCCGTCGATCATGATCGGGTTCATGGAAACGACGGTCTTCACGCCATATTTCTTGGTGACGGCGCAGACGAATTTCATCATGACCAGCGGGCCGATGGCGATCACTTCGTCATACTGGTTGCCCTCCTGAATCAGGCGCTCCAGCGCGGCGGTGACCAGACCCTTTTCGCCGTGGCTGCCGTCGTCCGTCATCATGACCAGCTTGCTAGAAGCGGCCTTGAACTCGTCCTCCAGAATCACAAGGTCTTTGTTGCGGAAGCCGACGATGGCGTGCACCTCGCAGCCCTGCTCGTGCAGCTTCTTGGTCACGGGCAGCGCGATGGCGCAGCCCACGCCGCCGCCGACCACGGCGACCTTCTTCAGCCCCTCGGTGTGGGTCGCAACGCCCAGCGGGCCGACGAAATCATGCAGGCTCTGGCCCTCTTCGAGGGTATCCAGCTCCATCGTCGAGCCGCCGACGATCTGGTAAATAATCGTAACCGTGCCGCCCTCGCGGTCATAATCCGCGATGGTCAGCGGGATGCGCTCGCTGTCCGCCAGCGCACGCAGGATGATGAACTGGCCGGGTTCCGCTTTTTTGGCGATAAACGGCGCGTCGATCACCATCTTGGTGACGGTCGGGTTCAGGCGCTCTTTTTTGATGATTTTGAACATGACGCTTCCTCCTGAATCAAACTCCGAATCACGTTCCTCAAACGCGCGGAACGTAAACTAACTTGTTTTATTCGACACAAAACGGCTATGCCCTGCCTTATGTGCGATTTTAACATGCCTTTATGCATGGATGAAACCGGGGGACGCCGTTTTTTTCAGCGTCCCCCGTCAAAAGCAGATTTGGGGCTTGATTAGAAATCGACCTCGGTGTCATAGTAGCAGCACTTGAGCAGCTTCTCCATCTCCTCCTGGCTCGGCTGGCGCGGGTTGGAGCCGGTGCAGGCGTCGGCAATCGCGTTCTTGGCGATTTCCGGCAGGCGCTC
>CAKTXH010000186.1 GCA_934630975.1 uncultured Clostridia bacterium
TAGTCGATCATCGCGTCGGCCACGTCGGTGAGCACCTCGCGGGCGACCTTCTGCTTCGGGAGCATGTCATAGCCGCCCGTGCCGCAGAAGCGATAGCTGTTGATGCAGACGCTTACCGGCTCGTCCTCGCCCAGCTCGTGCCCCTCAAAGAGGATAGAGGTCACGCGCTGGCCGACGGGTTTGCGCACGTCGATGACGTAGTCGATGCCGGAGAAGAAATCGTAATTGTAATGCTGCACCTTCGGGCGGAGGAATTCGCCGGAGATGCAGGCTTCGCCGTTTTCGTTGTGGTCAAAGTACGCGGCAGAGCGCTCGATATACTGCTTGAGCGCGGGACGGGTCATTTCCAGCACGACGAGGGTGTTGGTGTAGATGTAGGTGGAAACCACGTCGCGGATGGTGACTTCGGTTGGCAGCCCCTTGAATTCATTGGGCAGGGCGCTGGAGGCAATCTGCGCGCCGGAGGCTTCGAGCTGCACGGTGTTGATGAAGTTGGCGAGATAGCTGCCCTCGAGCGCGGCTTTCAGGTGATCCTCGCTTGCCAGCGGCAGGTCGAGATGCCCGGCGGGCGTATCGAGCCACTTCTGGACGCGCTTTTCCAGCGGCATCAGCAGGTTGTAGGCGCTTTCCAGCGGCTTGCCCTCGGCGGGGATGATGCGGCTTTCAAAGCGCTTGCTGCCGTCGTCCTCCACGGTGACGGTAACGCCGCAGCAATGCGGCGCGCGGTAGGTCGGCTGCACGGCGAAGCTGTGGCCGAAGTGCACGCCGTCCACGCGCATATGCTGGTGGCCGGTCAGCACGAGGTCAAAGTCCAGCTCGCGGCACATTTGGCAGGCCTGGTTTTCGGCGCTGGCGGTCAGCGGCTTGCCGGTTTCCAGGTCGCACTCGAACCCGCCGTGGTAGATGAGCACGGTGATATCGCACAGCGGCTTGACGGCTTCCAGCGCGGCCTTCGCGGCGGGAATCGGCTCTTCGATGACGAGCTGCTCCACGGTCTTCGGGTTTTCCCAGCGGCGGACAAAGTGCGTACACACGCCGACCAGACCGACGCGCAGGCCGTTTTCAAGCTGATGCACGGCGTAGGGCGCGATGGGCAGGCGGCCTTCCTTATCGCGGATATTGGCGCACAGGCAGAGCGCGTCGAGGTTGGTCAGGTAATCCAGCAGCGCGTCCACGCCGTAGTTGAAATCGTGATTGCCCAGCGTCACAAACTGATACCCCGCCAGATTCATCATCGCCGCGATGGGGTGCGTGCCGTAGGCGTCTTCGGTCAGACAGGCGGCCTTTTCCTCCGGCGAGAGACGCTGGTACAGGTTGGTCAGCGGCGAGCCTTGAATGGTGTCGCCGCCGTCGATGATGAGCGTGTTGCCGTCGTGCGGGTATTCGCTGGCCAGCTTCATCAGCCCCATCGGGCGATCCTGCATGTCGGCGTAATGGGTGGGATAGAGGTAGCCGTGGGTATCGGAGGTGTAGCGGATGGTGAGGGTTTTAGACATGAATGAGACGAACTCCTTCCATAAAAGCGGCTGAAACCAAAAGACTCCCTCTGAGAGGGAGCTGTCGCAAAGCGACTGAGGGAGAATTACTGACCTCTGGCCAGTTTGCTGCGGATCTTGGTCGAGGCGAACTCGATCACCAGCATCAGCACGATCATCGCGAGGATGAACGAGCCGACCATCGTCCAGCGGCGGGAGTTGATGCACTGGATCAGCGCCGCGCCGATGCCGCCCGCGCCGACGATGCCCAGCGTGGTCGCGTCCTTGATGTTGATATCAAAGCGATAGATCACGGTGGAGATGATATTCGGCGTGAGCTGGGGGATGATGCCGTAGCGAATCTT
>CAKTXH010000187.1 GCA_934630975.1 uncultured Clostridia bacterium
ATCGCCGGAATCGGCTCCATCGTGTAGGTGAAGGTCAGGCCGAGGGCAACCGCCATCGTGGCGGAAACGCCCGGCAGCGCGCCGAAAATCGTACCGAGGACGATGGCGACGCAGACCATCAGGAACATGCCCGGATTAAATACGGCAGCTGCGCCGGAGGCAAGAAGTTGTCCCATACTCATAATGCTGTCGCCTCCTTAAAAGATGTTCTTGACTGCGGCCACGATGGATTCGAGCCACAGCGCGAAGTTGCGCAGGAAGCCGATCGTGCCGCGCGGCAGGTTGACGCTGAGCATGCCGCTGAACACGATGTAAAGCACCATCGTGATGCAGACGGAAGCAATCAGCAGGCGGACGATGTTCTTCTCGCCGATCAGCAGGCCGTAGAAGAAGAGGATGAACATCGAGGTCACGATGAAGCCGACCGTCTCCAGGATGAAGGACGCGACGACCATGATCACGATGCCGAAGAAGAGCTTGCTTTTGAGGAAACCGGGGATGCTCTTGGCGAACGCGCCGAGCGTAAATTCCGGGTTGCCCTTGTTCTTCTTGATGATCTGGATGATGTTAATCAGCAGGCAGATTTCAAGCAGAATGATGATTGCCTTCGGCCAGACGTCCGGCTGGAGCGCGTAGGGGTTCTTCGCAACGCTCGCGGGAACCGCCGCTTCCAGCACGTGGGTGAAAAACGTATAGCCGAAGAAGATGAAGAGCAGAATGTTGATAATCAATTCAAACACAGCGCTGTCACTCCTTACCCCCGCAAAAGGGAATTTCTTTGTTCTAGTCGGTGAATTCCGGCTGCGCGCCTACGTTGTCCCTATACAGGCTGCAAGCGCTTCCGCTGGCGTAACAGCGCGGCATACGAGCTTCTTCATCGGCTTCCCCCCTTTTGCTCCCAAGCCGTTTTCAACCGGCTCAAGCTTCATCGTTGTTGTTTTCCTGTTCGTTTATGGCCATATCATAATATGCGCGGGGGTATAATGCAAATAGGGAAAAAAGTATGTTAAGAATAATCTTAATCTTATATTTTCGCAATATCTGGATTATTCTTTGCGTTATTTGATCGTGTTAAACCGCTTTAACGGCGCTTCGTCCTTCCTTTACGCGGTCTGAATAAGCGCATAAACGAAACGGGCGCGAAGCAATGCTTCGCGCCCGTTCCGCTATCATGGGGAAACTCCAATGGTATGGGAAGTTGGAGGAGAGATTAGTCCTCAAACGTGTACGGCTTAATTTCGCGCACAACGTCGAGGATGGTGCCGTCGCGCGCCTCGAGCACAGCGACAACCTTGTCCTTAAACTGAACCGGGTCGGGGCGGCCCACGATGCTGTAAGCCTTCTCCTTGAGCGATTCAATGGAAACGTGCGGGATGCCCGCATCGTCGAGGCACTTGATGAGATCCGGGCGCAGCGGGTTGACCGCGATGCCGTAATCCGTGACCAGCACGTCCACGCAGTCGCCCGGGGTCGTAACGGTCACAACGTCTTCGCAGACCGTCGCCATGCGGCCGCGCACCAGCGGGGTCACGATGACGCAGACCTTGCTGCCCGCCGCGGTATCCGGGTGTCCGCCCGGCGCGCCGCGAAGCACGCCGTCCGAACCGGTCAGCACGTTGACGTTGAACTTGGTATCAATTTCGAGCGCCGCGAGGACGACGAAATCCAGCTTATTGACGAACGCGCCCTTGTTCGCCGGGTTGGCGTACTGGCTGGCGCTCATTTCGAAGTGATTCGGGGTCTGATTGATGGAGTTAACCGCGTCGAGGTCGAAGTCCTGCACGTCGATGACCTTGCCGACTTTGCCCTTCTTGAGCAGCTCCACCATCGGGCC
>CAKTXH010000188.1 GCA_934630975.1 uncultured Clostridia bacterium
TACAGCGTGGTCGGCATGATCTGCGGCCACTTGATGCGCCAGAAGGTCTGGAAATCCGTCGCGCCGTCCACCTGCGCCGCTTCGACGAGGGAATGATCGACGTTGCTCAGCGCGGAAACGTAGAGCACGATGGGCTGGCCGATGGAGGTCGTGAGCAGAATGGTGATGATACAGCCCAGCGCGGTGTTGGCGCTGCCCAGCCAGTTCAGGTTTTTGCTGATGACGCCCAGCGAGGTGAACAGGTAGTTGAGCAGACCGTAATAGGGGTTGAACATCCATTTCCAGACGACCGTAACCGCGACCGAGCCGGTGACGACCGGCAGGTAGAACACGCAGCGGAAGAAGGCCGTCGGAATTTCTTTCATTTTGTAGACCAGCGAGGCCACCCACAGCGAGAACAGGCAGGTGAACGGCACGCTGACCAGCACGATCACGAGGGTATTGGTCAGGGACTTATAGAATTTGGCATCCTGAAAAAGAGCGATGTAGTTATCCAGCCCAACGAAGGTGAATTCCGCCAGCGTATAGCGAAACGTGCTGTTGACCAGACACATCACCATCGGGAAAATGACGAAGCCGAAGAAGAACAGCAGCGCCGGAGCCATAAACAGATAGCCGGAGATGTTTTCGCGCCGGCGTGTACTGCGCAGCTCGCGGCGGTTGACGGTATGCTGCACGCAAATTCCCCTTTCAGCGGCAAAGAGCCGCGCAGTTTTCTGTGTTTCAAGAAAGCGGGCGCCCCGCCCGAAACGGGAGAGGCGCCGCAAGCGTATGAGATTGATGTTGCAGGCTTACAGGTTGACGTTCTTGATGTAGGTCGCAACTTCGTCGGCCACGTTGCCGCCGTCGCCGATGCGCTGGAGCAGGTTCCACCACTCGTAGCGCTGGGTCGTCCAGTTGGTCGTCACCTGATAGATGTCGCCCAGGTACTGCACGAACATGGCGTAATCCGCATTGGCGGCCTTCTCGGTGCCGGCATACAGGTCGGTCACGGAAGCGCGGACGGAGAAGTAGCCGGTGTTGTAAACGCTGTTGCGAACCTGCGTCTCGTCGTCGCAGATGAAGCGGATGAATTCCTTCGCGGCCGCGACCTTCTCGTCGTCGCCGTTGTCAAACAGGCCGAAGCCCCAGACGCCGCCGTCCAGACGCGGCACGCCGTCTTCGGAGGGGAAGGCCATCGGGAACAGCTCGATGCCGTCCGCCAGCTTATCCTTGTTGTTGGCAACCTGAGCGGCGTTCCAGCAGAAGGCCATCTGAGAGGTGCCGTTGACGAACAGAGCGATTTCCTCGCCGCCGTTGATGGAGGCGTCAAAGGTGATGAGGCCTTCGTTGGCCAGCTCCTGCAGCTTGGTCAGGCTCTTGATGTTCGCTTCGGAATCCATGGTGTACAGGGTGTGCTCGTCGTTGGTGAAGCGGCCGTCGTAGAGGTTGGTCACCAGCGCGCGGGTGCCCTGGTCGCCGCCCTGGCCGGAGCAGTAGATCAGGCCGGTCGGATAGTAGCCCGCGTTCACGAGGGCGCGAAGGGCGTTTTCAAAGCCTTCGGCCGTCCAGGTGTGGGTTTCCTGATCAATGTACTGCATCGCGTCGGCAGCCTCGAACGCGGTCTTGTTGATGACCATGCAGTGCGCCGTCATGCACAGCGGGTACATGTAGTAGTTGCCGTCCGCGCCCTGGCAGGTCGCCACGACGGAAGCGTTGTTGGCGTTGATGTCGGCGATGGTCTC
>CAKTXH010000189.1 GCA_934630975.1 uncultured Clostridia bacterium
ACCTTGGGGTACATGATCTCATTGGTCTCAAATTCATCATAAACCACATGGATCCCGGTTTCTTCCTCAAACATGGTCAGGGTATCAGGATCGATATATTCTCCCCAGTTGTAGACAACAACTTCACCGTTTTCGCTTTTTGCAGCGCCGCAGCCTGTCAGCAGCAGGGAAAAGGTAAAGGAAAGGCAAATGGCAGCAAGTAATTTCTTTTTCATTGTTGTAGTATCTCCTTCATCATAAATAAAATATATCTTAGGCTTTCTGCTTTTTGTCAGCAGGCGCTTTATTGATCAGTAAGAGCAGGATCAGTACCGTTATAAAGATCAGTGTGGAAAGGGCATACATTTCCGGCTTGATCCCTTTTTTGACTTCAGTATAGATCTTGGTGGAAAGGGTATCCACACCGGCACCCTTGGTAAAGTGGGTGATGATAAAATCATCCAGTGACATGGTAAATGCCATCAGGAAGCCGGATAGGACACCGGGCAGGATATCCGGCAGCACCACTTTGAAAAAGCTGTATACAGGCCCTGCACCAAGATCCAGGGCAGCCTCGTAGGTACTGGTATTAAACTGCTTCATCCTCGGCATGACACTTAGGATTACATACGGGATGCAGAAGGTAATATGGCTTAACAGGATCGTTCCATAGCCAAACTTAAGTCCTAGACTTAAAAAGAGCAGCATCAGGGAAATACCGGTTACGATATCCGCATTCAGCATGGGGATATTAGTGATCCCCATCCAGATGGCCCTGGATTTCTTTTTCATATTGATAATGGCAATGCAGGCAATGGTTCCGATGACAGTAGCTGTCAGGGAAGCAATGAGAGCAATGGTAAGTGTATTGAGCAGGGCGTTCATGATGGCATCATTCCGGAACAGGGAAACATACCATCTGGTAGTAAAGCCGCCCCATTTTGCCCTTGTCCTGCTGGCGTTAAAGGACAGAATAATCAGTGTGGCAATGGGCGCATATAAAAAGAGAAAGATCAGAAACACATAAAACTTTTTAGCAGCCGTTTTGATCATAATACAGAGCCCTCCCCCTCTTTATCGAAGATTGCGGAAACGATCATGTTCAGCAGGATAAACAGCATCAGGACGATGGAAAGTCCGCTTCCAAGATGCCAGTTGCTGGCCTGTGTAAATTCCTGTTCTACGACATTGCCGATCAGAAGAACCTTGCTTCCCCCAAGGAGATTGCTGATCACGAAGGTTGTCAGTGCAGGGATAAATACCATGGTAATACCACTGATGATGCCGGGGAGTGTTAAGGGAAGCATTACCTTGAAAAATACCTGGACCGGACCTGCACCAAGATCCCTGGCGGCATTGATCACGTTTTCATCAATCTTGGCAAGAGCATTATAAATCGGCAGTACCATAAAAGGCAGGAAATTATATACCATGCCAAGGACGATGGCCTGCGGCGTATTGATGATATTTAAAGCCGGCAGATGCAGGAAAGAAAGGATACTGTTGATCACGCCGGTCTTTTCGAGCAGTGTCTGCCAGGCAAGGGTACGCAGCAGGAAATTCATCCACATGGGAAGGATGAAGATAAATACGATCACGCTGTGCTGGCCGCCTTTCCTGCTGCACAGGATCATGGCAAGCGGGTAAGAGAGCAGCAGACAGATCAGGGTTGCAATCAGGGACAGAAGGAGCGAGAGCCATAACGCCTTGCTGTGTTC
>CAKTXH010000190.1 GCA_934630975.1 uncultured Clostridia bacterium
TCTCCGTACTCCGGAAGCTGTCGGAATTTGTAATCTCCGATCACATCTCCTGACAGGCAGGTCGGCCCTCCAAGCCGGACTGTGATCCCGCTCTCTTCTTTCTCATCTGTTCCCAAAAGCGGTGGAATATATGGCATTTCCAGTACATCCGGCATGTGGCAGGCTGCACTGGCATCTACGATTGCGATCTGTGTCTCTCCGTTTTTCAGAACATCCAGCACACTGGTCAGGAGAAAACCTGCATTTAATGCCCATGCTTCACCAGGTTCAAGATAAACCTCTGCCTTCCATTCCTCTTGTACCATCCGGATACAGCGTTCCAGTCGTTCAATATCATAGCCTGGTCTTGTAATATGATGGCCACCGCCAAAGTTGATCCACTTTACTCTGGCTGCCAAATCACCAAAATGCTTCTTTACTGAAACAAGTGTTGTCTCCAGATCATCGGAATCCTGCTCACAGAGCGTATGGAAATGAAGACCATCCAGCAGATCCAGAAGTTCCGGATTTTTCTGAAGGGCCTCATCCCACTGTGTTCTTGTCGTACCCATTCGGCTTCCCGGTGCACAAGGATCATAGATATCATGCCCCTCCTGGGTGGAGCATTCCGGATTGATCCGAAGTCCCACGCTCTTTCCTGCTTCTTTTGCCTTTAAACCAAAACGAAGAAGCTGCGAAGGAGAATTAAACACAATATGATCCGCATACTGAAGAAGTTCTTCAAATTCATCTGCCCTGTAACCGGCGCAGAATACATGAACCTCTTTTTCCGGCATTTCCTCTGCTCCGAGTCGTGCCTCAAACAGTCCGCTGGCCTCCGTGCCCGCAAGATACGGCTCAAAAAATCGATAGCAGTCATAGTTACTGAACGCTTTCTGAGCCAGGAGCATCTTGCATCCTGTCCGCTCAGATACTTCACCGAGCAGTTTTGCATTGTTTATAAGAGCTTTTTCATCCAGAATGTAGCAGGGTGTTTTTATATTCTGGAATTCCGGTGGAATCATTCCGCCGGTGGCTGTAAACGGAGCTCTTTTATCTGATCCTTCCATCAGTCTACCAGCTTTGGATCGTGGCTTTCGCTGCGTGGCAGACCGTAACGGTCGAGTGCATCCAGGAACGGATCCGGATCAAATTCTTCTACGGTATATACACCTGGTCTGATCCATTTTCCGGTCAGCATCATAAGCGCTCCGCACATTGCCGGAACACCTGTTGTATAGCTGATTGCCTGGCTTCCTACTTCCTGATAGCATTCCTGATGGTCACATACGTTATAGATATAGTAGGTTTTTTCTTTTCCGTCCTTCACACCTGTAAAGATACAGCCGATGTTTGTTTTTCCTTTTGTACGTGGTCCAAGGCTTGCAGGATCCGGAAGCAGCGCTTTCAAAAACTGAATCGGAACAATCTCCTGTCCATTGTACTGGATCGGTGTTGTAGAAAGCATTCCTACATCTTCAAGACAACGCATATGATCCAGATAGCTCTGTCCGAAAGTCATAAAGAAACGAATACGTTTTACACCCGGAATTGTTTTTGCAAGAGACTCAATTTCCTCATGGTGGAGCAGGTACATATCTTTATCTCCAACCTGGTCAAAGTTATATTCTCTCTTGATATCCATCGGCGGGATTTCCACCCAGTGTCCGTCTTCCCAGTAGCTTCCCGGTGCACTTACTTCACGAAGATTGAT
>CAKTXH010000191.1 GCA_934630975.1 uncultured Clostridia bacterium
CGAACGCCGCGCGCCTTCGCCTCGCGCACCAGCTGCACGCCGCCGCGCGTGGAGACGTGGCACAGGTGAATCCGCTTGCCCTCCGCTTCCGCAACCAGAATGTCGCGGGCAATCATGACCTCTTCCGCCGCGCGCGTAATGCCCGGCAGACCCAGCTTGGTGGAGATAAAGCCCTCGTTCATCACGCCGTCGCCGACGAGGTTCTTATCCTCGCTGTGGCTCATGATGAACAGGCCGAAGTGATCGGCGTACTGCATCGCCAGCCGGAACAGGTTCGAATTGGCGACCGGCTGCCCGTCGTCGGAAATCGCGATGATACCGGCTTCCTTCATCCGGCCGACCTCCGCCATCTCCACGCCGGCAAGCCCCTTGGAGACCGCGCCGACCGGATAAACGCGCACGCCGCTGCCCTGCGTCTCAGCCTTTTCAATGATGTAGCGCGTCACCGCCGCGTTGTCGTTGACCGGCTTGGTGTTGGGCATGCAGCACACCGCCGTGAAGCCGCCGTGCGCCGCCGCGCGCGTGCCGGAGACAATGTCTTCCTTGTATTCCTGCCCGGGGTCGCGCAGGTGGCAATGCATGTCGATGAAGCCCGGCGCGACAACCTTGCCCGCCGCGTCGTAAACCTTCGCGCCCTCGTCGGAAAGATGCTCGCCGACCGCCGCGATCTTGCCGTCCGCAATCAGCACATCCGCCACCTTGTCCACACCGTTGGCCGGATCCATCACGCGGCCGCCGCGAATCAAAAGCTTTTCCATCAGACATTCTCCCTTCTGGTGAGCATATAGAGCAGCGCCATGCGCACGGCGACGCCGCTTTCAACCTGCTGCGTGATGACCGACTGGCCGCAGTCCGCGACGCTCGAAGCGATTTCCACGCCGCGGTTCATCGGGCCGGGATGCATGACCAGCGCGTCCTTCTTCGCCAGCGCCAGCCTATCCGGCGTGATCTCCCAATGGTCGCAGTATTCCGCCACGGAGGGGAACAGCCCCTTCTGCTGACGCTCGCGCTGGATGCGCAGACCCATCACCACGTCCGCGTTTTCGCAGGCATCCTCGATGGTCGGGGCGACGGCGCAGCCCAGCTCGTCGATGCGCGGCGGAATCAGCGTCGGCGGCGCGCAGAGCACGACCTTCGCGCCCATCGTCGTCAGGCCGTAGATGTTGCTGCGCGCCACGCGGGAGTGCATCACGTCGCCGCAGATCGCGACCTTCGCGCCCTCCAGCCCGCCGAGGTGCTCCCGCATCGTCAGCATATCCAGCAGCGCCTGCGTCGGGTGCTCGTTCATGCCGTCGCCCGCGTTGATGACGCTCGCCTTCACGTGCTTGGCCAGCAGCGTCGGCGCGCCGCTCATCGGGTGGCGGATGATGATCACATCCGTGCCCATCTGATCCAGCGTCACGCCGGTGTCAATCAGCGTTTCGCCCTTGGCCACGCTCGAAGCGCTGGCGGAGATGTTCGCCGCCGCGGCGGACATGTATTTGCTCGCCAGCTCGAAGGACATGCGCGTGCGCGTGGAGTTCTCGTAGAACAGCGTCACGATGGATTTGCCCTGCAAATGCGCCGTCTTTTTGTTGTTTGAACGGACGACCTGGCGCATCATCAGCGCCGTATCGAGAATGGAGGTGATCTCCTCGCGGCTCACGCCGTCAAGGCCCAGCAAATCTTTGCG
>CAKTXH010000192.1 GCA_934630975.1 uncultured Clostridia bacterium
GCAAATGGTGCTTCTGAAATTGATATGGTGATCAATATCGGTATGCTGAAGGATAAGAAATATGACCTGATCGAGAATGAGATCCGTACCTTAAAGGCAGCATGTGGTGAGAAAATCCTGAAGGTTATCATCGAGACCTGTTTCCTTACAGAGGAAGAAAAAATCAAAATGTGTGAGATCGTAACAGCTGCCGGAGCAGATTACATCAAAACTTCTACCGGCTTCGGTGGTGCAGGCGCAACATTTGCCGACATCGAGCTGTTTTCCAGGCATATTGGACCAAATGTGAAAATGAAAGCAGCAGGCGGAATTTCTTCTCTGGAGGATGCAGAGAAATTCCTGGCTCTTGGAGCAGACAGACTTGGAACCAGCCGTATTATCAAAATTGTGAAGAACGAGAAGGCGACCGGTTATTGAGAAACCTTCTGTTTGGACTATCATAATAAAAAAGAGGTGTGAGAATGGAGAAAGACATGATAAATCAGCTGATCGATACAGCAATCAGTCAATTGGAATATTCCTATACACCATATTCCAATTTTAAAGTAGGCGCAGCCCTCCTTGGAAAAAATGGTCAGATTTATACAGGCTGCAACATTGAAAATGCAGGATATACTGCTACTAACTGTGCGGAGAGAACTGCGTTTTTTAAGGCAGTAAGTGAAGGAGTCCGGGAATTTCAGGCAATCTGTGTAGTGGGTGGCAAAGAAGGTATTCTTACAGAATATACAGCTCCCTGCGGTGTTTGCAGACAGGTGATGATGGAATTCTGTGATCCGGAAACATTCCAGATCATTCTGGCAGTAGACAAAGAGCATTACCAGGTATACACGCTGAAAGAACTGCTGCCATTAGGATTTGGCCCATCAAATCTGGACTGAGAAGTGATCAGGCAGGTGAAACAGGAGAAAAACTATGACAACAGAAGAATTAAGGGCATTGCCCAAAGTGGAGCTTCACTGTCATCTGGACGGTTCACTCAGCCGTGAATTCATGGAAAGCAGGCTGGGGCGAAGTGTAAAGCCGGAAGAGCTGCAGGTATCTGAAAACTGCACCAGTCTGGTTGAATATCTGGAGAAATTTTCACTTCCCGGACAATGCATTATGGATGAAAAAGGACTGGAAGAGGCAGGCTATGATGTGCTGAAAACCATGAGCCTTGAAAATGTGCGCTATGCGGAAATCCGTTTTGCGCCTCTATTGTCAGAGACATCCACCATGCACTGCCGTGCAGTGATAGAGGCTCTGTTAAAAGGTCTTGAGAGAGGCAGGGCAGACTTTGAAACCAGATTTGGGGTGATTACCTGTGCCATGCGCCATCACAGCCAGGAGGATAACAGCCGTATGATAAAAACGGCCCGGGAATATCTGGGCTGCGGCGTATGTGCTGCCGATCTTGCCGGAGCGGAAAGTGCGTATCCCATGTCACAGTTTATGGAGCTTTTTCAGAATGCGCGTAAGCTTGATATGCCATTTACCATCCACGCAGGAGAATGCGGAAGTGTGCAGAATGTGATTGATTCGGTAAGCGCAGGTGCAGGCAGGATCGGTCATGGAATTGCACTGAAGGGACATTCTCATATTCAGAGAGAACTGGCTGAGAGAGGG
>CAKTXH010000193.1 GCA_934630975.1 uncultured Clostridia bacterium
TAGCCCATCGAGCCGCAGTTGCTCTTGCCGCCAATGCCGCGGCAGTTGCCCACGCAGTCGCTCGTCGGCGCGGCGACGAAAGCGATGTCGATATGCACCTCGCCCGCCTCAATCGCGCGCGGACGGCCGCCGTGGCTGCGGATGATGGCCGGCGTCTTGAGTTTGCCCTCGGAGACAACCTGACCCATTCTGCCGCGGATGCCGCTGGTCTGGATGCCGATGACCTTGCCCTCTTCGATGTACTCAGCAATCGGGTCGTGCGCCTCGCCCAGAGACGTGGCGGCGATGGTCAAATCCTTCAGACCCAGCTCTTCAATCGCGGCCTTCATGACCATGTTGACCACATAGTCGCCGTTGCGCAGGTGGTGGTGGAAGGAGAAGGTCATGCCGTCCTTCGCGCCGCACTGACGCAGCGCGTCGGCCAGCGTTTCCACAATCTTGCTCTCCTGCGGCTTTTCATAGCGGCGGGTGCACGGGGCGGCCTTCTGCATATACTTGCCGTCCATGTAATTCTTGCCCTGATAGACCTCCTTGCCGTTTACAAGAAGCTCCTCCGGGATATCGCGTCCAACTGCGTTTTTCATACCAGATCCCCCTCATACATGCCGCAGGCTTTCGCCAGCTTCAACGTGCGCTCTGCGCCCGGAATGAACGCGACATCGACCATCTTTCCGTTGACCGTGAACACGCCGATACCGGCGGCCGCGGCCTCGCGGAACGCGCTGACCATCGCTTCCGCCTGCGCAACCTCTTTCTCGGTCGGGGCGAAAATCTGGTGCACCAGTCGAATCTGCTTCGGGTTGATCAGGCTCTTGCCGTCGAAGCCCATCGCCTTGTTCTGGCGAACCTCGGCCTCAAAGCCCTCGTTGTCGTCCAGATCGGTGAACACCGTGTCGAAGCACTGCACGCCGGCCGCGCGCGCCGCCATCAGCATCTGGCCGCGGGCGACGAGCATGTCGATGCCGTCCTTCTGGAACTTGGTCTGCATGCACTTGCGGAAGTCGCCGCCGGAAATCGCGCAGCCCAGCATACGGTCGGAAGCCGTGCAGATTTCGTAAGCGTTCATGATGCCCTTCGGGCTTTCCAGCGCGGCCATCAGCAGCGTGCGGCCCACCTCCACGCCGAACTCGCGCTCGGCGGCGGCCACATGCTCTTCCACCGTTTTCACATCCTGCGCGCTCTCGCACTTGGCAATGCGGATACCGTCCGCGCCGCCCGCGACGCACACGCGGATATCCTCCTGCCAGTGCGGCGTGTCGAGGCCGTTGATGCGGACGATGACCTCGGTGTTGCCATAGTCAATCGTCGTCAGCGCGTGATACAGGGAGAAACGCGCCGCGTCCTTCTGGTTCTCGGCCACAGCGTCCTCAAGGTCAAGCATGATGGAGTCGCAGCCGTAGATGTAAGCGTCCTTAATGAGTCCCGGCTTCTGCGCGTTCATGAACATCATGGTGCGGCGCAGGCGGAAGCGTTCCGGCTTCGGGCGTTTGATCATTTGATCACACCTCCCCACGGGATTCCGGCCGCGCTCTTGTCGCAGCTGCGGAACACGGCGCACTCCACGCGCGCCTTGAGCGTGCAATCCAGCGCGCCCTTATC
>CAKTXH010000194.1 GCA_934630975.1 uncultured Clostridia bacterium
CCCATGCCGGAAATGACGATGGATTCAATCAGGAATTGCAGCAGAATGTTTCTGCGCTTCGCGCCGATGGCCTTGCGGATGCCGATTTCCCTCGTCCGCTCCGTCACCGAAACGAGCATGATGTTCATGATGCCGATGCCGCCGACCAGCAGCGAAATGCCCGCGATGCCGCCGAGCATCAGCGACAGGGTGCTGGCCGTCTCGTTGGCGGTTTCCAGCATCTGCGTCTGGTTCATGACCGAGTACGCGCTGTCATTCTGATATTTCTTGTAGAGGAAGTTTTCCACAGCCTCCTGCGCCGCGTCCACGCTCGCGGAATCGACGGCGGAAATGTAGATGGAGGAAATCGTCGTCGAATCCAGCATGCGCTGCGCCAGCGTGAACGGCAGAACCAGCGAATCATCCGAACTTCCGCTCATCGAGGTGCCCTTGCTCTCCAGCACGCCGACGATTTTGAATTTGCGCCCGTCGATGTGCAGCGTGTTGCCGACCACGTTCGTCGTGCCGAAGAGGTCTTCCGCCAGATCCGGGCCGATGACGCACACGGCGCTGCGGTTGTCCACGTCCGCGTCGATGATGTATCGGCCGCTCTGCACGCCCTGATTGATGATCTTCGCGTAAGCCGGAAGCACGCCCATCACCGTCGCGGTGGTGCTTGTGCTGCCCGCCTTCACCGTCAGGCTGCCGCTCGTCGTCGGTGAAACATACTGGATGGATTCCTCGTCCTCCAGCGTGAGAATGTCGTCCAGCTTCAGAATCACCGTGCCCTTGGAGGAACTGCTTCCGCCAAACCCGCCGAAGCCGCCGGGCATGCCCATGCCCACGCGCCGCGTCTGGATGGAGACTGTGAGCAGGTTCGTGCCCATCGAGGAGATGGATTCGGTGACGGAGGCCGTCGTGCCCTGGCCGATGGCAATCAGCACGATCACGCTCATCACGCCGATAATCACGCCCAGCATCGTCAGAAACGCGCGCACCTTGTTGCCGGATATCGCCTTGAAGGCCATAGAGACCGTCTGCGTAAACTGCATCAGATCACCACCTCGTTTTCATCCGCCGGTTCGAGCACCCGCCCGTCGTGGATGTGGATGGCGCGCGGGGTCTGCGCGGCGATCTTCGCGTCGTGTGTGATGAGCACGATGGTGTTGCCCGCCTCGTGCAGCTCGTGGAACAGGCGCATCACGTCCGCGCCCGTGCGGGAATCGAGGTTGCCCGTCGGCTCATCCGCCAGCAGCAGCGACGGCTGCCCCGCCAGCGCCCGGGCGATGGCCACGCGCTGCTGCTGGCCGCCGGAAAGCTCGGTCGGCTTGTGATCCATGCGGTCGAGCAGGCCGACGCGTTCGAGCACCTCTTCGCTGCGCGCGTGGCGCTTGCTGGCGCTCATGCCCTGATAAATCAGCGGCAGCTCGACGTTCTCCTGCGCCGTCAGCTTGGGCAGCAGGTTGAACTGCTGAAAGATGAACCCGATCTTGCGCCCGCGGATATCCGCCAGCTCATCCTCGGTGTAATCGTCGATCTCCTGCCCGTCGAGGTAATACGTGCCCTCGTCCGCCGTATCCAGACAGCCGATGATGTTCATCAGCGTCGATTTGCC